>CALFWN010000164.1 GCA_937928335.1 uncultured Litoreibacter sp.
CAGCCACGGTATGCAGGAGCTGCATGTGAGCCTTGTCGCGGGCCGCAAGAATGCCGGTTGGATCGAGGTGCATTCCTTCCCGATTGATGCCTATACCCAGCGGCCCCTTCAGGTGGACAACCATCTGGCCCAAGCGCCATCTGACCCCGGTATTGGCGTGACATTTGATTGGGCCAAGCTGGACGCCGTTAACCTTTTGACCTGACCCGCAAGCCCGATACACCGGCGGTTTTTACGGATGTTCTGGCCGATATTATTGCGTTCCGGCGGTCGTTGCACGCAGTCACAAAGCTGTGGAGAGGGTTTGACCATGCTTATGCAAGCCATAGGTTTGTCCCTAAGAAATCCCGGCTCGCGGGTTTTTAACCGCACCTAATACAGGAGGTATCCCCCATGAAGACCAGCCCAGTTTCACGCCGATCCCTGCTGGCGACAGGTGGCGCATTTGCTGTGACTGCCTCCTCGGGAGTGCTGTTGCCTGCGCGGGCGCAGGGCGTTGCGCCGACGCCTTCGATGCGCGGTGGATCGAATAACTACCTTCCCGGTGCGCCGATTGTCGAGCGCATCGGTGGCGGAGGGTTCTGGATGAGCGGCACCGTGCGCCGGGCCGGGGACGGGACGCCACTTGAGGGCCAACGTATCCAGATCTGGGCGCATACCACCGAGGGGCACGAGCGCGACCCGCATAGCCACGGGGCCACGCTGACCAATGCAAAAGGCGAGTTCCGCCTGGAGATGCCGCAGATTGTGCCAGCCTTTGGCCAGGCGCATGGCCATCTTGCCTATGATGACGACGCGTTCGAGACGGTCTTCCTGCGCCCCGTGATGGCAAGTTCGAGTGACACAAGCCTCAGCGTCGATTTTGTGCTAAATCCTGTTTGACCGAACAGGCCGCAACACGGTGACGGACATGCGCAAGACCCTCATATGGGCGGCTCTCGGGGTGGCCGTTGCGCTGCCGCTGGCCTTGTCGCTCAACAGCCCGCTTCTGGCATGGCGTGATCCTGTCTATATCCTTGCTGGCTTAGCTGGTGTGGTCGCGATGGTCCTGCTTCTGGTTCAACCATTGCTGGTTGCCGGGTCTCTGCCGGGCCTGTCTGGCCTTCGCGGGCGGCATGTCCATCGTTGGGCAGGTTTAGGGCTGGTCCTGGCGGTCGCTGCGCATGTCGTGGCACTTTGGGTCACCAGCCCGCCGGATGTTGTCGATGTCTTGCTCTTCACCTCGCCCACCCCGTTTTCCATCTGGGGTGTGGTTGCCATGTGGGCGGTGTTTGCCGCCGGATGTCTGGCGTGGCTGCGAAACAAGCTGCGTCTGCGGCCACGGCTCTGGCGCAGGTTACACGTCACCTTTGTCTCGGCGGCCATCATAGGCAGCGTGGTTCATGCGATGCTGATCGAGGGTACGATGGAGATGGTCTCCAAGACCGTGCTCTGTGCAATCGTTGCGATCGTCACCCTGCGGGTCTTTGTGGGTTTGAAAGTCTGGGCGCTGTTTGTCCCGCAGCGCCGGTAGGATCAGCCGCTTTCGTAGGGCTCGACCGTGTCTGCGGACAGCGCATATCCGATATCGGCAAGATGCGTCGAGATCGACGACACCCCGAACATGCCGATGACGTTCACGGCCTCATAAAGGCCGGCGCTTTCAAAGGGTTCGCTGGTCGTGACAAAGACGAGCTGGTTTGCCGGAGGCGGCGGGACATGCACGCAGGCACCCACGAAAGGGACGAGAATAAAGGCCGTGACGCCGGTTCCGGAATAGTCGATTGGTACGACGAAACCGGGCAGGCGCACCACCTGACCATTCCAGTCGCCGCGCACGCCGTTGGAGACAGGCTGCTGGTTGTTCAACGGGGCCTGATCATGGTCGATCAGGCTTTGCAGGATTGGCGGCAGGGCAGTTTGCCCCTCTGGCAGAAGGTCGGACCAATTCAGGTCAATATACTCATCAGCGCGTGCGGCATGGGGGAGCGCGGAAAAGGCTGCCATGCTCGCCAGAAGCTTACGTCGATCAAGACGCAAGCTCACCATATGTAGGTCTCCATCTTGTCGGCCGTCAGGGCGTAGCCCGTTTCGGCGACCTCGGTGGATTGGATTTCGTGCTGCATTTGCCCTGTGACCCAGACCGCGTCCCACAGATCCTCGCCCGGCCAGGGGGTCTGGGTTGTCACAAAGACCAGCTGGTTCGGCGGCGGGGGCGGCACATGGAGGCAAGCGCCGACATAGGGGACAAGCACGAAGCTGGTGACACCTTCGGGAGAGAGGTCAATCGGGATGATGAAACCCGGCATCTTGATATAGGCCCCGTCCAGAATGGGGTTCAGCTTGGTCGCGTTGTTGTCGAAGACAGGGCGCCAAAGATCGTTGCGCTCATCCATCTCGCCTTCGGCGATAATCTCGGAATAGGGCACGCCGGGGGGGATCAAATCATTCCATGTGATCTCATGCGCTTTGCGTGCGGACGCAGCTTGCGGGACCAGCGCCGCGGCGGCGGCAGTGGTGATCAGTTGGCGGCGCGAAACATGCATCATCTCAACCTCATTCTTTCAATTCCGGACCATCATACCATCAGCAAGCGACATCCGGTAAGCCCTGTAGGCCGGGACCATACTCACAATTGCGCCAGCTGCGACAACGCCCAGCAGAACCCAAAGCTCACGCATCGAAGGCGGCTCGATAGGCAGCCAAAGTCCAAAGGCGCTGTCGATCAGCGGTTGTCCTATAAATAGGCCTGCGTAGAGCAATGCAAGCCCAAGGGCTGCGCCGATGATTGCCATCAACACGGCTTCAAGCACCAAAAGGCCCAAGACAACCCTTGGACGGGCCCCCATTGCCCGGAAGATTGCCATCTCCCGGCGGCGCTCGTTCAGGCTTGAGAAGATTGTCGCCATCATGCCGATCAGCGCTGTCACCACCACCATGCCGGAGACGCCGATCAGCGCCGTCTCGGCGATGCCGACGATCTGCCACAGCTCCTGCAATGCGACGCCCGGCAGGATCGCCAGAAGCGGTTCTTGCGGATATTCATTGATCGCGCGTTGCAGGCTAAACACTTGCAGGCGGCTTTGCGTTCCGATCAGTGCGGCGGTGATGGCTTGCGGCTCAAGCTGCATCTGGCGGATCACGTCTGCGGGTGTGGACTGGCCCGGAATTTGCGCCCCGTTTCGCCAATCCACATGGATCGCCTCGATGGCTTCGAGGCTGACAATGACGGTGCGGTCTACGGGGGTGCCGGTTTTCTCAAGGATGCCCGACACGCGAAATGGCTGATCCTTGTGCTCCGTGAATGAGGCAAGGCCGTGAGCCACAACAATCGGCGCGCCGATCTCGTAGCCCAATGTTGCCGCGACATCGGCCCCGATGACGGCATCAAACAGGTCGTCCATGACCGCGCCATCGCTCACCGCAAGCGGCTGGCCGGAGCGGTATTTGTAGCGCTCGAAAAAGGCTGTCGTGGTGCCCATGACGCGAAATTGGCGGTGGCTGTCGCCCAAGGATATCGGCACGATCCAGTCCACCTCCGGCTGGGCGGCGAGGTCCTTGTAGCTGTCCCAGGTCATGTTGTTGGTCGCGTTGCCGATCCGAAAAACCGAGTAAAGCAGAAGCTGCACCGACCCGGAGCGAGCGCCCACGATCAGGTCGGTGCCGGAGATCGTGTCGGCAAAGCTGGCCTTCGCCCCGGTGCGCACCTTCTCGACACCCAAAAACAGGGCCACGGACAATGCGATGGCCAAAATGGTCATGCCCACGGTCAATGCGCGGGCGGCCAGCGAGGCAAAGGCAAGGCGCAAGATCATGCGGCGTCGCGCAGTGTTTGGGCGATTTCAGTCATATGGATCACCCTGTCGAACTGGTCTGCAAGCCGCGCGTCATGGCTGACCATCAGCAGGCTGGTATCATGTGCGCGGGATTGGGCGAAGAGCAGTTCCAGAAAACTCTCTTGTGTTTCGGCATCAAGCGAGGATGTGGGCTCGTCGGCAATGATAAGCGGGGGCGTCCCGATCAGCGCGCGGGCGGCGGCGACCCTTTGTTGTTGGCCGACACTCAACGTGCCCGCGCGGGTGGTGATCACGTCATCTGGGAGGCCCAGTTCCCGGCAAAGCCGCCGCGCCTCCTGTGACGGATCTTTCACACGCGCGCGGCGTTTGGGGGCGAATTGCAAAGGCAGCGCGATATTGTCGCGCACGCTGGCGAAGGGTAGCAGGTTGAATTGCTGAAAGATCAGCCCGATCTGCTCTGCCCGGAACTTGTCGCGTTGTCCGGGCGACAGTTTTGCGAAATCGGTGTCGGCAACCAGAACCCGGCCTGCATCTGCGGCAATCGTCCCGCAGATAAGCGACAGCAAGGTCGATTTGCCCGAGCCGCTTTCGCCCAGCAACAGAACGGTCTCGCCGCGGGCCAGACTCAGCTGCCCGACGTGCAGACCAAAAGCCCGACGCCCGGGCCAGCGGTAACGGACATCTTCGAGCAGCAGGATCGGGTCGGGGTCAGGCATGACGCGTGTTTAATTCAAAACAGGCCCCGCAGGTCAAGGGTGGGCGCGTCACGTTCCACCTCGAACGATGTGGCACCTGCGTCAGAGATCACCTGCACCTCGACCTCCAGCGCGTTGGGGAAGGTCTCGAAATAGGCGAAGGTGATGTTGGCTATGGCCGAGGTGTCGGCACAGGCCAGCAAATATTCCGCGTGGAATTCAGTATGTGTTGCCTCGTCAGCGTGGTCGTCATGTTCATGATCGTCATGCTCGTGTTCATCATGGCCATGCTCATCCTCATGCCCCTCTTCTTCGCTTTCAAGCCCGGCGGTCGCCTTCGCAACGCTGCATCCCGCCGCTTCCGGCAGGACAAATAAATCCATCGGGCGGGCAAGCATAGCCACGGCCTCGTCAACGGCCGCGCGGTCCTCGGCGCTTTCAGGGGCATATTCAAAGCCCACAATATCCGCGCCGGGGGCGTGGAATTCCATCGCCACCTGCTGACCATCAAAGGCAATATCAAGCTGGCCGACGCCATGCTCATGCGCGCCAAGCTGGCGGGTTTCTTCTGCCAGGGCGGGGCTGGTCGCGAGTGCTGAAAGAACGAGAACGTGAAGAGTTTTCATGGGGGCTCCCCTGATTGGGTTGGTTCAAAATTAACACGTGTATTTCAAGGTTCCAGCCAATTATCTCCTGCCGACCCGTTCTAAGAGACATGCCGCCGATCTCGCCAATTGGTGAGGCATGATCGGTGTGGTTGGCGTAAGAAAAAGGCGAAACGGTGATCGTCCGTTTCAGCCGTGTGCCTTTTGGCAGGGTGCTGGCCTATCTCATCCAAAGCTTGGCGCGTTTGAGCTGATTGCGGATCGCCTGCTCCCGGCGGGGCAGGTTCTGGCGGTCAAACATCTCGCGGGCCTTGTGACCCTTGCCCTGATAGATGATCCGTTTCATCGGGTCATATTGCTTGAGCACTTTCTTGATCCGGTTCGGCGCGGAGATCTGTTCCAACAGCTCGACTACGGTGTCACTTTCGCGGGCGTAAAGCAGGGGCAGTGTGCGGTAATGGCAAGTGACCTCGTGGTCAATCAGATCGCTGACCTCTGGCTGACGGCCGCCGCCCAGCCCGTGGATAACGAGCGGCAGGGCAACCTGATCCAGCCAGGGCGTCATGGTCTGGCAGATCAACGCGTCGGGTGGGGCGTCACGGATTTCCCTGGCGTATTCCAGAAACCGGTCGCCAAACTCCCTGGGGTTGGCGTGGTAGAAAAAGCCCGCGTTGAAATACAGGTAGCGCTGCCAATACTCGTCGGGTTGGCTCAGATCGAGCGTGGTTTCAAACTCCAGTCCAAACCGGTCATAGAGCGACTTCCAGATCTCGGTATATCCGGGGCCGTAGAGCGAGATTTCGGGCCAGGTCGCCTTGCGTTTCATCGAGGCCGAGGGGCGGTTGAAATCGAACGGCACCTGCGCCAGATCGCCGGTGATCAGCGTGTCAGTGTCAAGAAACACGAATGGCACATCCTCAGGCATCTGGGACAAGGCTTCGATCTTGTTGCCGTAAGGATATTTCTCCCCGAAGATTTTGTTTTCAAAAGGAATAATCTCTGCACCAAGCTGGCTCAGGCAGGCCAGAACGTCGGCATTGCGCACTTGAGGATTGGTGGTCCAGCAGTCATTCATCTGCGGCTCGGCCAGCAGCAGGCGGCCCTTGAAGTCGGGGTTGGTGTATCTGAGCGAGGCTGCGAGCAGGATCGCCTCATATTGAAGACGTCCGGCCTGTAGCACTGCCACGATATTGTAGTCGTGGCTTCGTAGAACCTGCGGTTGTGCCGCGGCTTTTCGGGGTGGTTTGGCCTTTGTGGTGCTCTGTGTCTTCCGGGCCATCTCAGCCTTCTTGTGTTTTGCCAGAGAATAGAAGGTTTGCGCAGTGACGGAACCCCAAAGAGGGCATAGCTCGCAAAAAGACTTCACCCGTGGTTGCAGGACCGCCATACTGGCATGGTCCCTATTGAGGTTGCCCCATGCGTCTGTTTCGTTTGCTTCTTTTACCCGCGTTGATCTCGCCATTTGTGGCCACAGCCAGCATTGCCCAGGATTTTACAACATCGGCCGGGGTGAAACCGATCCTTGAGCTGATCCGCCCTCAATGGGTGGCCATCCGTCCCTTTGACGGCAAGGACCATCTGTATTTCACAACGCTGCTGGTCTATCGCTGCGGGATCGAGAGGATCAGTTTTGCCTATAATGGCGGTGAGTTCCAGCCGCTTGATCACGAGCCCTGCTACCGGGGTGAGGCCGATCCAAGCGCCTTGAAGGTCGAGACACATCTGCCTTATGTCGTCGCCCCGCTGGAGGGGTTGCAGAGCGTCGATATTCGGCTTGAGTTTGATGATGGCTCTGTGTTGGCGCAAAGCTATGGTCGCGCAGAGATACAGATCAACTAATAGACCGCAGCGATTTGCCTGCCGTGCAACAGGGCTGCTGGATGCGTTGAGTGAAAAAGGGGGATGGTGGACCCTAGCGGGATCGAACCGCTGACCTCCTGCATGCCATGCAGGCGCTCTCCCAGCTGCCAACAGGTATTGGACTCCATCCCAGTGACTTTTAGTGAAGATCAGAACTTCACATCAGCACTGGATT
>CALFWN010000165.1 GCA_937928335.1 uncultured Litoreibacter sp.
CCAGCGCATCCTTCATCTCGTCAAAGCTGGGGGTCACGCCGTCGCGCTGCACGCGGGTATGAATGAATTTCAAAAGGTCGAGCTGTTTCTGCGTCAGCATCTGTAAGGCTCCGTCTGCTCTCAAAGGCTAATTTGTTCACAGATGTTCTAGCCACGTTCCTGTTTTGTGTCAACATGTTCCGTCTTAAGGCGTGTGAAGCACGATATAATCCACCGTCTCGCCTACCTCGCGCGCGGGATCATTGGCCGGGCGGACAATCAAGGCGTTTGCCTCAGCCAATACGGTTAACAGGGAACTGTCTTGTTGCTCAAACGCTTGAACCTGACCAAAGAAAGGGTCATGGCGTGCCCGCATATAATGCTCGCGCGGACCATTTGCGGGCAGGGGTTTTACCAGCTTACCTTTGTGGCGCTCCCTTGGTTTGGCTTCCAGCCCGAGCATCCTGTGCAGCATCGGCAAGATGAATATGTCCCCGCAAACCATTGAGGAAACAGGATTTCCGGGAAGGCCGACAAGAACGGATTGCCCGATACGCCCGGCCATAAGCGGCTTTCCGGGGCGCATTGCGACTTTATAGAAGGCCCGCTCAAGCCCCTGATCCGCGGCGACCTTGCCGACGATATCGTGATCCCCAACAGAGGCCCCGCCGATTGTGATGATCAGATCTGCGCCCTGCGCCAGATCAAGCGCCAGCCCAAGGGAGCTTTCGGTGTCTTTGGCAATTGGCAGCATCCGCACGGAGGCGCCTGCGGCCTCGAACATGGCTTTCAGGCCGAACGTGTTGGAGGCGATGATCTGGTCGGCATTCGGCACCTCGCCCGGCATGACCAACTCGTCACCCGTGGCGATCAGGGCGACACTGGGTTTGCGCACCACAGGCACCTCGGCGCAGTTCATCGAGGCCAGCAGTGCCAGATCGGCGGGCCGCAGCACACGCGGGGCATGGACAGCGTCGCCGATCTGAAAATCACCGCCTGCGGGGCGTATATAGGGGCCTGCGTCCAGATTTTCCCCCAGGGTGATCGCATCGCCGTCCCGCGTCACATCTTCCTGAATGACAACCCGCGTCGCGCCTTCGGGAACGGGCGCGCCGGTGAAGATGCGCACCGCCTCATGGGGTTTGATCGCCGCCCCGAACCCATGCCCGGCAGCGGCTTCGCCGATAACGGTGAACCTGTCGCCGGGGGCAGGCTCGCCCGAAACCGCGTAGCCATCCATCGCAGAGGCCGCAAAGGGCGGTTGCGCCCGCCTGGCGGTGACATCTTGCGCCAGCACGCGACCGGCGGCGTCTGTCAGCGCGATGATCTCTGAGGGCAGGGGGTCTACCAGCTTGAACAGCGCCGCAAGCGCCTCCTCGACGGTGATGGCCTTCGCGCTCACGCCTCGAACCGGCCAGACTTGCCGCCGTCTTTCAGCATGACCTTGATATCGGTGATTTCCATCGTCTTTTCGGCGGCCTTCAACATGTCATAGACTGTCAGCGCCGCCGTGGAGACGGCTGTCAGCGCCTCCATCTCGACCCCGGTTTGACCGGTGGTCTTGACCGTCGCCTCGATACGGATGCCGGGCAGGGCCGCGTCAGGCGTCAGCTCAACCGAGACCTTCGTGATCGGCAGCGGATGGCAAAGTGGGATCAGGTCGGCGCATTTCTTGGCCCCCATGATGCCTGCCAGCCGTGCCACGCCCAGCACGTCGCCTTTTTTGGCGGTGCCTTGGGTGACCAGCGCCAGGGTCTCGGACCTCATCTGGACCGCGCCTGAGGCCACGGCGATCCGCGACGTCACCTGCTTGTCGGAAACATCCACCATATGGGCGTCGCCCTTGCCGTCAAAATGTGTGAGCTTCGCCACCTACATGCCTCTATTATATGGTTTTTCACTCAGGATATGCCGCGTGGCCGCAGTGACATCCTGCTGCCGCATCAGGCTTTCACCGATCAGAAAGGCCCGTGCGCCATATTGCGCCAGATTGGCAAGATCCGAGGGCTCGAACAGGCCGCTTTCGGCGATGATCATCTTGTTGGCCGGCACCTGTTTGGCCAGCTGCCGGGTGGTGTCGAGGGTTACGTCGAACGTGTTGAGGTCGCGGTTGTTGATGCCCAGCATCGGGCTGTCCAGCCGCGCCCCGCGCTCCAGCTCGTCTGCATTATGGACCTCGACCAATACATCGAGGTCAAATTCCTGCGCGGCGGCTTCCAGCTCTGCCGCCTGCGCATCAGAGACGGAGGCCATGATGATCAGGATACAATCTGCGCCAAGCGCACGGGCCTCGGCGACCTGATAGGGGTCATACATGAAATCCTTGCGCAGGATCGGCAGGTCCACCACATCGCGCGCCGCCATCAGATAGCTGTCATCGCCCTGAAAAGACGGCCCGTCCGTCAGGATCGACAGGCAAGCCGCGCCACCCTCATTATAGGCTTGCGCCAGGGCGGGGACGTCGAAATCCTGCCGGATCAGACCCTTTGACGGGCTGGCTTTCTTGATCTCGGCGATCAGGCCATAATCGGTACTCGCGGCTTCGCGCAGGCGGTCATAAAACCCGCGCGTCGCGGGCATGGCATGCGCTTCTGCGGCCACGTCTTCAAAAGACCGACGCGCCTTGCATTCGGCAATATGCTCAAGTTTGTAGGCTTTGATCTTCTCAAGAATGGTGGGCGTGGTCATGCGGCCTCCGATGTCAGCTTGGCCAAGGCCTGGAGCTTGGATTTCGCGGTGCCACTATCAATGCTTTCCCGCGCCATTTCAACGCCTTGCGGTAAGGAATTCGCCTTATCGGCAACCATCAAAGCGGCTGCTGCGTTCAACAGAACTGCATCGCGGTATGCGCTTTGATGACCCTCCAGCAGGGCCGCAAAGGCCTTGCCGTTTTCTTCGGGTGTGCCGCCAAGGATTTCCGCAAATTTGCGCGGGGCGAGGCCAGCATCCTCAGGGTGCAGCTCGCGCGCTTCGATCCTGCCGTTTTCGAGGGCTGCGACGGCTGTGGTGCCCGAGATGGAGATCTCGTCGGTCCCATCCGAGCCATGCACAAGCCAGGCTTTCTCGGCCCCCAGAGATTGCAGGGTTTCGGCCATCGGAAAAATCAGGTCGGGCGCGAAGGCGCCGGTCAATTGCCGCGTGACGCCTGCGCTTTTTCGTGTATTGTTAAAAATAATGAAAAGCCAGATCTGCATTGTCATTGAAATTGTAAGTCTCTGAACCTATACGAAAGAAAACATTGATAGTAATTGGACCAGCCGCTTGTTTGC
>CALFWN010000166.1 GCA_937928335.1 uncultured Litoreibacter sp.
CGCATCGATTGAGGCGCCATCGGCGACGTCGCATGGCAGCACATGGGCAGAGCCGATACTGTCGGCGAGCGGGCGGACGCGCTTGAGCAAAGCGTCGCCCTGATATGAGAAGGCGATCTCGGCCCCGGCATCCGAACAGGCCTTCGCGATGCCCCATGCGATGGATTTGTCATTGGCCACGCCCATGATCAGGCCGCGCTTGCCTGCCATCAATCCGTTCGACATCTCAGTTCCTCACCCATGTTATAATTTTCGAAAGGTGTAGGCCAAAGGCCAAAGGGCTTCAAGCGCCGCGGCTCTCTGGAAACAACGTAGCGTCACGGTTGCGTGAACGGGCCGCTTTGACTAAAGCGCCGGTCGGCACATATCTAGTAGGGCGTGTGATTGCTCAGGAGGCCAAACGGATGGCAGAACGGGACGGCATTTTCGCGGGCGATGATCCGTTCCATATTGTGCGCTCATGGTTGACGGAAGCTGAACAATCCGAGCCAAATGACCCAAATGCTGTCGCTCTTGCAACAGTTGACGGCGAAGGTTTGCCGAATGTGCGGATGGTACTTCTCAAAGATATCGAGAACGGGTCATTTGTGTTTTACACGAATTATGAAGGCGTTAAGGCCCAGGAGTTGGATGCGGCGGGGAAGGCAGCATTCGTGTTTCACTGGAAATCGCTGAGACGCCAGATCCGTGTGCGCGGGGTTGTCACCAAAGAAGACGGACCTCAGGCAGACGAATATTATAATTCGCGGTCGCTCAAAAGCCGGCTTGGAGCTTGGGCGTCCGATCAGTCAAAAGTCTTGCCTTCAAGGGCATCGCTGATGGCAAAAGTTGCGAAGGTCACGGCGGAGAAGGGGACCAATCCGCCACGACCACCCTTTTGGGGCGGATACAGGGTGACCCCTGTGGAAATAGAATTTTGGGCAGATGGAGCCTTCCGTCTGCATGACCGGTTCCGATGGAGCCGGAAAACACCAAAAGAGTCTTGGTCCATCGATCGGCTTAATCCGTAAGCCGTCAACCGCCCGGGGAAGGGATGATCCGGGCATTCGCGAGTTAGGAAAGACGTACCTATCTTAGTAATGCAATCCGTGGGACGCTCATAGGCGTTAAACAATAATAACGAGGGTACCTCATGGGCAGGCTTGGGGGCGTTGAAAATTTTGACGCATCTTCGATGACAGAGACAACAGACGCAACGGGCGATGATACGCCTGTGGCTGGCCATGTGAAATGGTTTGATGCCGCGAAGGGATTTGGTTTCGTTGTGGCAGATACCGGCGGGCCCGATATTCTTCTGCACGCCAATGTGCTGCGCAACTTCGGGCAGGGCTCTATCGCAGATGCCTCCTCGGTTGAATTGAGAGTACAACGCACAGAGCGTGGGCTGCAGGCTATCGAAGTGGTCTCCGTGACCCCGCCTGAAACCGACGAAGCGGATATGGGGTTTGAGGCGCTGGCCGAGAACCTCGCGGATATCGAGCTGACACCGGCGCGCGTGAAATGGTTCGACAAGGCCAAAGGCTTCGGTTTTGCGAATGCTTACGGCGAGACAGCGGATATCTTTCTTCACATCGAAGTTCTGCGCAAATGCGGGCTGGCCGATCTGGAAGCTGGCGAAGCGGTGTGTCTGCGTATTGTAGAGGGTGAACGTGGCCAGATGGCCGCCGAAGTGCACGCTTGGGATTATGCGACCCAGTCTGACTAGGACCTTTCTGTTCTCGGCTCTTTTCTCGGCGTCGGCTACGTCTGGCGCCTTTGCCATATGCGCGGACAGATATGCCGATTTGCGTGGCGATTGGGGTCAGGTGCGTTTCTCGGTCGAGATCGCCGATGACCCGGCCGAGCGGGCTCAGGGTTTGATGTTTCGCGAGACAATGGCGCGGATGACTGGAATGCTGTTCATCTACAAAAAGCCGGAACCTTTGTCATTTTGGATGCGCAACACGCTGATCTCGCTCGATCTGCTCTTTCTGGATGAGACCGGGACTGTCGTGACGATCCACGAGAATGCCGTCCCGCTTGATGAGACACCGATCTCAGGGGGGCAGGACCCGCTGCTGGCGGTTCTTGAGATCAATGGCGGCATGTCCAGACAATTGGGCATCACCGTCGGCACGCAATTGCGCCACCCCGGTTTACCGCAGGATGTGGCGGCCTGGCCCTGCCCTGAGTGATCTTTCAGGCGTGGCCGAATTAATCTGCCACTCCACCTGTTCCGCGCGAATTTAGGCTTTTCAAAGCGGACGGATGGGGGTAGGTACGCCGCACGGATGGACGGGGCGTGGCGCAGCCTGGTAGCGCACCTGTTTTGGGTACAGGGGGTCGGAAGTTCGAATCTTCTCGCCCCGACCATCCGGTAACTTACCAATAGTCACAAACCAGACGCGTGGCCGGTCTGCCGGGGTGTTGCCTGTGTCTTGTCGACTTCGGGGCCTGCTTCATTGCACCGTCGATTCTATATCCGGGGTGGCTTGGTGCGGTTTCATACGCGGAATTTCTAAACTGTTCAGTTCGAGTTCGGTCCTTCGCGGTGGCCGGAGAGAAAAATGGTCGCGAAAATGTAACATCCCTACATTTGGTAGAAAGTTTTTTTCTAACCACAATGAGCGGGATAATTCTGTGCACGAATCTGTGGAAACTTGAAGCTGCTTTGCAGGACCGGCGGTTAACTCCCACTGTTTCCAATAGATTTCTCTCTCGCTCGCGAAGTTAACAAATCCTTACCGGGCTTGGGCACAAATTAACCTTGGGGCGGTCAACCGTAAAATCGGTTTGGAAGTGGTAAAAATTGCGTTGACGCAGGGGTGGGATATCCCTCAGTTTGTGCAGGCCGATACGGGAGCCACCAGATATAGTGCTATGCGCAGGTGGTCAGGCAGGGGACTAAAAGCCGAAAGAGATGAGCACCGTTACAGGTGCCATGCTTGCATCACCGATGCGAGCTGACGGTGTCCTTCTCCCTATGACGACCGCGAGGCCCGCGTGAGGCAGGCCATAAATTAAGACTGAGGCGCGAGCCACGCAGGTAGGAATGAGACGCAATGAAAATTGACCGTAAACTGACGCAAGCAGGAAAAGATGCTTACGCGGCACTTGAATTCAGCACGACAACGTCTGAGATCCGTAACCCTGACGGCACAATCGTATTCAAGCTGGATGAGGTAGAGATCCCCTCCACATGGAGCCAGGTGGCCTCCGACGTGATCGCGCAGAAGTATTTCCGCAAAGCTGGCGTTCCTGCGCGTCTCAAGAAGGTCAAGGAAAAGGGCGTACCCGCGTTCATCCAGCGCTCGGTCGCCGATGAAGCCGCTTTGAAGAAACTGCCCGAAGATCAGCAGGTTGGCGGGGAAACCTCAGCCAAGCAGGTCTTTGACCGTCTTGCCGGTGCTTGGTGCTACTGGGGCTGGAAAGGTGGCTATTTCTCCACTGAGGCCGATGCCCAGGCCTATTATGACGAGATGCGCGTGATGTTGGCCAAGCAAATGGCCGCTCCAAACTCTCCACAATGGTTCAACACGGGCCTGCACTGGGCCTACGGCATCGACGGTCCGGCCCAAGGCCACCACTATGTCGATCACGAGACCGGGGTTCTGACCAAGTCGAAATCTTCCTACGAGCATCCGCAGCCCCATGCCTGCTTCATCCAATCGGTCAGTGATGATCTGGTGAATGATGGCGGCATCATGGATCTGTGGGTCCGCGAGGCGCGGCTGTTCAAATATGGCTCCGGCACGGGCACCAACTTCTCATCTCTGCGGGCTGCAAACGAGCCTTTGTCTGGCGGCGGCAAGTCGTCCGGCCTGATGGGCTTTCTGAAAATCGGTGACCGCGCAGCCGGGGCCATCAAATCGGGCGGCACCACACGTCGCGCGGCCAAGATGGTGATCGTGGATGCGGACCACCCGGACATTGAAGAGTTTATCGACTGGAAAGTGCTGGAAGAGCAGAAAGTGGCCTCTATCGTTGCAGGCTCCAAGATGCACGAGCAGAAGCTGAACGAGATTTTCAAGGCGATCAAAGCCTGGGACGGCAAGCTGGAAGATGCGGTTGACCCGAAAGCCAACGAGACGCTGAAAGGCGCCATTCGTGAGGCCAAAAAGGTTGCGATCCCGGAGACTTACGTCAAACGCGTGCT
>CALFWN010000167.1 GCA_937928335.1 uncultured Litoreibacter sp.
CGATCGGCGCGTCGCATCCGCACAAGCCGGTCAAGCCGACAGCGGTAAGCAGCAACATAAGGACAGATTGCCAACGCATTTCGAAAACTCCAACAGCAGATGATGTAGGCAAATTCTTGCGATTACTTTTGATTGAATTCATGGTCACGTTTTATTTGAACAGCCCGGCGTCAACAGCTACATCGAACTCGACGCCCTCGGGTGGCAAAGTCATTTTGAATCGCCCTTTTTTGACTTGTTCACCACCAACTTCGATTCCGCCGATCGTTCCGGCTTCGTGCCAGATTCGGAATTCCAGTTCTACACCGGCTGGCAAGTTTGGCGTTATCGCCATTCGCGGCCATATATTCAGCCACGACATCCGCCACGTCGGGGCCAAAATCATAGGCATTCTCGGCGGTGGTGAACATGTCGAACCCGTCGCCGCCATTGCGCACGAAATTATTCGACGCAACGCCGTAGGTCTTGGCCGGGTCAATTGGCACGAAACTGTCGCCGTCCTGAACCATCACCTCCTGAATGCGGCCCTCATTTGGCGCGACCGAGGCGTCCCATGTATAGGTCAGCCCTGCCACTTGCGGGAAGCGGCCCTTGACCTCCTCCACCTGGCTCACGCCGTTTTCCAGCGCGTCGATGATGGTCTGGCCAGATACCTGAAAGGTCGAGAGTGTGTTCTGGAAGGGCAGCACGGTCAGCACCTCGCCCATCGTCACCTCGCCTGCGTCAATCGACGCCCGGATGCCGCCGGAATTCATGATCGCGACATCGATCCCCTGATCCTTCACCCGCGCCAGCATGGCGTCTGCAATCAGATTGCCCATCGCGCATTCCTCGACACGGCAAACGGCGCGGTCCCCCTCCAGCGCCGCAGCGGCAGAGGCCACGACCTTGTTGCGGATCTCATCCAGCGGGCCTGCCAGCTCGCCAATGCGCGCGACAATGGCCGCATCCTCGACCACCCCGCCATCGATCAAAAGCGGCTCGCCCTTGGCCTCGGTGATCACGCCTGCATCGTCAAAGCTGACATTCAGCTCGCCCAGAAACTTGCCGTAAGCATAGGCCTGCACAATGGCGGTGTCGCCGACCATCACCGGGTAGACATCCACCGCGCGCTCCTGCGTGTTGGACAAAAGCGTGTTGGAATGCCCGCCCACGATCACATCAACGCCGGTGGTGTTGGCGGCAACCGCCTTGTCCACGACAAAGCCCGAATGCGACAGCACGATGATCTTGTTGACGCCCTCGGCAGCCAGCCTGTCAACCTCACCCTGCACCGCGCCTGCGGGTTCGGTGAAAGTGATATTCTTGCCCGGCGAGGCCAGATCAGGCGTGTCCTGCGGGGTGAGGCCAATAAGGCCGATCTTCTCGCCGCCGCGCTCGATCACGGTGGATTTCGCCAGCTTGCCCGCCAGCGCCGGCTCGCCCGAGACATCTGCATTGGACATCAGCACCGGAAAATTCACGCTGTTCATGAAACCTGCCAGCACCTCGGGGCCGTCATCAAATTCGTGATTGCCCACGGTCATGCCGTCATAGCCCAGCCCGTTCATCATCTCGGCCGCGACCTTGCCCTTGTAATAGGTGTAGAACAGCGTGCCTTGGAACTGGTCGCCGCCATCCACCAGAATGGAATTGTTGGTCCTTGCCCGCGCGTCCTTGACCGCATTGACCAGCCGCGCCCAGCCGCCGAAACACTCGCCCGCCGCGTTATCCTCGGACGAGCAGCCGCTGTCATATTTGCTGATCGGCTCGAACCGCGCATGGAAATCGTTGGTGTGCAGAATGGTGAGGTTGTAATCCGCCGCCGCCGCGCCTGCTGACACTGCAAGAGCCGCCGCCGAAGTGAAGAGAGTACGCATGTTTGATCCCCTGGGATGTGAAATGGATATGGTATGATTGCCCCCAGATTGGCGATCACAGAGCCGAGAGTCAAAGGGCAAACCCGCTTGACCGGGCGGAGGGGGCGGGGCAAATGTGGCCCATGTTCATCTACAAGATTTTTCGCCCCCTTGAGCTGGCAGAGCTGCTCAATAACAAGGCAACCGCGGGCGCGCCCGTTGATCTGGCGGACGGGTTTGTGCATTTCTCCACTGGCCTTCAGGTTGAGGGCACGTTGAACGCGCATTTCGCAGGCGAGGCAGACCTGACCCTTCTGGCGGTGGACGCGGGCACGCTGGGTGACGCCCTGAAATGGGAGCCCTCGCGCGGCGGCGCGCTGTTTCCGCATCTCTACCGGGAGCTGCGTCTGGATGACGTGGTCTGGCAGCGCCCGATCCCGATTGACGCCGCGACCCAGACATTCGTCTCGATTTGGACATGAGCATGACCGCCCGCATAGGCCTGCCCCTGCTGCACAGGCTGCCACCGGAGGCCGCGCATACCGCCTCGCTGATAGCGCTGAAACTGGGGCTGGGCGGCGGGCGCGGGCCGGTCAGCACCGCGCGGCTCAACACCACCCTGGCAGGTATCGAGATGCCCAACCCCATCGGGCTGGCGGCGGGCTATGACAAGAATGCCGAAGTGATCGCGCCTCTGGCGAAGCTGGGTTTCGGCTTTCTGGAGCTGGGCGCCGCCACCCCGCGCGCCCAACCCGGCAACCCCAAACCGCGCCTGTTCCGCCTGAGCGAGGACCGCGCCGCGATCAACCGCTTCGGCTTCAACAATGACGGGATGCAGGCGATTGCCGACCGGCTGGACGCCGCCCGCGCCCCGGTGCCTTTGGGGCTCAATCTCGGGGCCAACAAGGACAGCACGGACCGGGCCTCGGATTTCGTATCCGTGCTGGCGCGCGCGGGCGCGGCGGTGGATTTCGCGACGGTCAATGTCTCCTCCCCCAACACCGAAAAGCTGCGCGACCTGCAGGGCAAGGCCGCGCTCTATGACCTGCTGGACCGGGTGATGAGCACCCGCGACCAGCACGCGCGCGGCACCAAGATCTTTCTCAAGATCGCCCCCGATCTCAGCGCCACCGAACTGGCAGAGATCGTCGAGGTCGCCTTGCAGACCCGCATTGACGGCATCATCGCCACCAACACCACGCTCAGCCGCGAAGGGCTGGTGAGCGCCGGGAAAGATCAGGCGGGCGGGCTGTCGGGCCAGCCACTGTTCGAGCGCTCCACCCGCATTCTGGCGCAGCTGTCGCATCTGACAGGCGGGCAATTGCCGCTGATCGGCGTGGGCGGCGTGGGCTCGGCCAAACAGGCCTATGACAAGATCAAGGCGGGGGCGAGTGCGGTGCAACTCTACACCGCGATGGTCTATAGCGGCGCGGGGCTGGCCGCAGAGATCGCCACCGGGCTGGACGCGCTTGTGGCGGCAGACGGGTTCGAGAACGTCTCTCAGGCGGTCGGCGCGGGGCGCGACGCATGGCTGTGATCTGGCACAACCCGCGCTGCTCCAAATCGCGCCAGACGCTGGCCCTGCTGGAAGATCCCGAGATCCGGCTGTATCTGCAGGACCCGCCCAGCCGGGAACAGATCAAGGCAGCGCTGCGCCTGCTGAATATCCCTGCCAGCCAATTGCTGCGCAGTGGCGAGGCCAGGTTCAAAGAGCTGGGGCTGGGCAAGGACACACCCGAGGACGCGCTGATCGACGCAATGGCCGCCCACCCGATCCTGATCGAGCGGCCGGTGGTGTTCGCCAATGGCAAAGCCGCGATCGGGCGACCTCCCGAGGCGGTTCTGGATATTCTCTGACACCCCCTCCCCGGCAGGATCAGCAATCAGGCGTGATATAACCGAAGGTGGCGCGGCGCACTCTTTGAGGGGCGTCTGTCTCAGCCCGTTTGCGGCGCGAGGGCGGCGCGCTCGAGGGCCGGGTATTTTGCGCCCAGCGTGATGCCGCGGGCGATGAAGGACATCAGCAGCGCCGCCCAGAGCCCGTGATTGCCAAGTAGCGGCAGCAGGGCCAGCACGGCGGCCCAGTAGATGAGGAAAGACAGCACCATCATGTTGCGCATGTCGCGCCCGCGCGTGGCGCCGATGAAAATGCCATCGAGCATCCAGGCCGCACAGCCCACCAGAGGGGCGGCGACCATCCACCACAGGAAACGGCGGGCCTCGGCCTGCACATCCGGAGATTTGGCCATGACATCGATCAGCCACGGGCCTGCCAGCGCGAAAAACAGCGACATGGTCACACAGACCACAAGCCCGCCCGTCGAGGTGACGATGGCCGAGCGGCGGACGCGGTTGGGCTCGCGCCGCCCATAGGCTCGCGCAATCAGCGTCTCGGCGGCAAATGCGAAGCCGTCCATCGCATAGGCGGTGATATACATGAACTGGATCAACACTTCATTGGCCGCCAAAGTGACGTCTCCGTAGCGGGCGCC
>CALFWN010000168.1 GCA_937928335.1 uncultured Litoreibacter sp.
CAGCCCACGCATGATTTGCCGTTCTTTTTCAATGGGTTGATACGGGTCCGTGTTGGTCCCGATACCCATCACCCGCGGCACATAATTCTTCGCCCGCAGCTCCCGTTTCAGCAGCCCCGGCGCATCCGGTCTGGCAATCAACCGCGTCTCGAAATCCAGCCCCGGCGACATCCCCAGATAGGCATGGCTTGGCCGCGCAAAGCAGTAGACGCAGCCATGTTCACATCCACGATAAGGGTTAATGGATCGGTCGAAATGCAGATCCGGCGAGCTGTTGCGCGTGATCACCCTGCGCGGCAGCTCGACGCTGACCTCAGTGCGCAGGGGCGGCAGTTCCTCATCACGCCCCCAACCATCGTCGATGCCCACATTTACCAATGATTCAAAGCGGTTGGTCAGGTTTGTTGACGCACCCCGCCCCGGCCTGCGGCGGGGGTCCAACTGTGGTTTCAATTCCATGCGAGAACGCTAGAACATAACAAGAACATCTGCAAGAGAAGGTCGGTCCTGCATTAACCAATGTCGCAATTCCCATTGCGTGGGCAAAGCGATGGGGGCAACACTTCGTCAACATATGTCACCCGAAAAGGCTCCGCCATGTCAGACGAAGAAGACGACATCATCCTCAGCGAACTCAATGACGAGGACCTTGTCGCGCAAATGTTCGATGACCTGTATGACGGTCTGAAAGAAGAGATCGAGGAAGGCGTCAACATCCTGCTGGAACGCGGCTGGGAGCCCTACCGCGTCCTGACCGAGGCGCTGGTCGGCGGCATGACCATCGTCGGCAACGACTTCCGGGACGGAATTCTCTTTGTTCCAGAGGTACTTCTGGCCGCCAACGCGATGAAAGGCGGCATGGCGATCCTGAAGCCTCTGCTGGCCGAAACCGGCGCACCGCGCGTCGGCAAGATGGTCATCGGCACCGTCAAAGGCGACATTCACGACATCGGCAAGAACCTTGTCGGCATGATGATGGAAGGTGCAGGCTTCGAGATTGTCGATCTTGGCATCAACAACTCGGTCGAGGACTACTTCGCAGCACTTGACGCCGAACAGCCCGATATATTGGGCATGTCTGCCCTGTTGACCACCACCATGCCTTACATGAAAGTGGTTATCGACAGCCTTGTCGAAAAGGGCCGTCGCGATGACTACACCGTGCTGGTCGGCGGCGCGCCTCTGAACGAGGAATTTGGCAAGGCCATCGGGGCCGATGCCTATTGCCGGGACGCGGCCGTGGCTGTTGAGACCGCCAAGGAATTCATGGCCCGCAAACATAACCAACTCGCTGCAGGATAAGCCTTTTATCGGCGCGGCGACCTGACAGAGGAGCCGCCCGGATGGCCGCTTACAGACTGCATTTGTCAAAGGGCACGGTCGCGCTGGCCGTGCATATTGCCCTCAATGAGGTGGGCGCGGAATATGATCTGGTCTGGGTCGATTTCGCCTCCGGGGCGCAGGGCAAACCGGACTATCTGGCGCTCAACCCCAAAGGCCGGGTGCCCGCGCTCGAAACCCCGGACGGCATATTGACCGAAACCTCTGCCATCCTTGGCTACCTGTCTGAGAGTTTCCCCGATGCGGGGCTGATGCCGGATGACATCTGGGGCCGCGCCAAACTGGCCGAGCTGCATCTCTTTCTCGCGGCCACGGCCCATATCAACCACGCCCACAAGATGCGCGGCCACCGCTGGTCCGACGACCCCGATACCTACCCGGCGATGAGGGCCAAGGTTCCCGCCAATATGACCGAGAACGCCGCATTGATTGAGCAAAACTACCTTGCAGGCCCCTACGTGCTGGGGGAGCGCTACTCCACCGCCGATATCTACCTCTTTACCATCTCCCGCTGGCTGGAGGGCGACGGGGTCGACATGGCCCAATTCCCGGCGCTGTCCGCCTTTCTGGACCGCATGTCCGCGCGCCCTGCGGTTGCATCTGCGCTGGAACTGCATAGCTGATATTGCGAAAGGGGGCCCTGCCCGTGCCATTTACCCGCCTCGCCCTGATCTTGTGCTACGTGCTGAGCGCCGCAGCCCTCACCGTGTTTCTGCTCGCGCAGCTGCAACCGCAAGGCCCGGACGCGGGGCGCGGCGCATCGATGATCCTGCCGCTGGTCATGCTGGCTGGTCTGGCGATCCGGTCCCTGCAGAAAAGGCATGACCGTGACGACCCCTGACGACGTTCAGCTGACCCGGGACGGGCTTGCGGCACAAGGCAACGGGCGCATCCTGCTGCTGGCCTGCGGTGCTCTCGCGCGCGAGATCATCGCATTGCAAAAGGCCAATGGCTGGGAGCATATGGTGCTGGCCTGCCTGCCCGCCATCTACCACAACACGCCCGACAAGATCGTGCCGGCCATCCGCGAGGCCGTGGCCCGGCACCGCGATGAATATGACGAGATATTCGTGGTCTATGCCGATTGCGGCACTGGCGGGTTGTTGCAAGCCGCCTGCGCCGAGATGGGCGTCAAAATGGTGCAAGGCCCGCATTGCTACAGCTTTTTCGAAGGCAATGACGCGTTTGCCGCCCGCGACGAGATCACCGCCTTCTACCTCACCGATTTTCTGGTCCGGCAATTTGATGCTTTCGTGACCAAGCCGCTGGGCCTCGACCGCCACCCGCAGCTGCGCGATATGTATTTCGAGCATTACGAGAAACTGGTCTATCAGGCCCAGACAAAAGACCCCGCGCTCGAGGCCAAAGCCCGCGACTGTGCCGCAAAACTGGGGCTTGCCTATGAATATCGCTTTACCGGCTACGGCGACCTGGAAACCGCGCTCTCGGGGCTCTGAGCCACACCGATCTTTCCATGTTTACAAATATCCTCCCCGAAGGGCCGCTCTCAGCCCAGCGCCACGGCCGCCACGCCGCGAATCCGCTCCACCATCGCCCTTAACCCGTTCGAGCGCTGCGCGGACAGGTGATCGTTCAGACCCAGACGCGCCAGCTCCGCGCCTGCATCAACCTTGACCACTTCCGACAGGCTCAGCCCGGAATAAAGCGCGTGCAGCACGGCAATCAGGCCACGCACGATCATCGCGTCGCTTTCGCCCTCGAAGGTGAAGATATCTCCCTCGATTGTCGGATGCAGCCAGACCTGGCTCGCGCAGCCGTCAACCTTGGTGGCAGGCACTTTCAACGCATCGTCCAATGCGGGCATGGCCTTGCCCAGATCAATCACCTCGCGGTAGCGATCTTCCCAATCGTCAAGAAACGCGAAGGTCTCCACGATCTCTTCAAATCTGTCTTGTGCCATCTGCCTGCTTTCTGCGCCGCGCCTGTCTCCGCAGGTATAGCCAAGCTGTGCCGCGCGTCCACCACCTTTGGCTTTCCAAATCCCGGATGATGCGCTACCCCTTTTTGCTATGAACGCGGCGGAGAAGACCGCTCTACAGGTGGACCTGATGAAAACTGACCGGATGAAAACACCTTTGCTGGCCGTCTTGGCCCTCTCCCTGACGCTGAGCGCCTGTGGGCGCGTGGCAGAGAGCAGGCTCAACCCCTTCAACTGGTTTGGCCGCGAAAGCGTGGAAACGGTGGCGGCCAATGCCAATGTCCCGACAGATGGCAGGCAGCTGGTGGATCAGGTCACGGAGCTGGCCGTTGATCCGACGCCGGGTGGGGCAATCATCCGGGCCGTGGGCCTGCCGCCTGCGCAGGGCTTCTGGGATGCAGAGCTGGTGCGCGTCAACAGCGCCGATCCCTCCCTGGCGGTCTATGAGTTCCGGGTGCTGCCACCGTTGGAGCGCCGGGCGCAATCCACACCGCAATCGCGCGAAATCATCGCAGGCGCCGCGCTCAGCAATCGGCAGCTGGCCAGCATTCGCGGCATCGTGGTGCGCGGGCAGCGCAGCCAGCGCACGGTAAGCCGCTAAATCTCGATTATTTTGACGGTGGAGCCATCCGCCGTCAAAGCCACCTCGCCGCCGCAGAGGCGCAGCGCGTCGGTGCCGAACACTTCCCTGCGCCATCCCGACAGCGCCAGACCGTCGCGTTCACCCAGGGCGATACTGTCCAGCTCCGCCGCCGTCGCAATCAGCTTTTGGGCAACACCAGCCTGCTCTGCCTTGGCTTTCAGCAACACCCGCAACAGATCGGCCAAAGCGGCGTTGATCGCGCTTTTGTCGCGGGGGGCTGGTACTTTTGGCATGTCGCCGGGATCACAGGCGAGCCCGGCCGCGACGGCTGCGAGAATACCTTCGGCAATCTCGCCTTTGCGCGCTTCACGCAGCAGCAGCCGGGTTTTGCTCAGATCGGAATGGGCCTTAGGCTTGGCAGAGGCCAGCTCCAGCAATGCGTCATCCTTGTAGACCCGGCTGCGCGGCACGTTCTTGCTCTGCGCATACTCCTCGCGGAACCGCGCCAGCTCGCGGACAATGGCCAGAAATTTCGGCGCGTTGGTGCGCACCTTGACCCGACGCCAGGCATTTTCTGGTTGCACCACATAGGTTTCCGGCGCGCGCAGCACGGCCATTTCTTCCTCCACCCAGGCACGCCGCTTGGTGCGGGTCAATCGGGCGGACAGGTATTCGTAGATGTCGCGCAGATGGGTCACATCGGCCAGCGCATAATTCTTCTGCGCATCCGACAGCGGACGCCGCGACCAGTCGGTGAAGCGCGAGGATTTGTCGACGCTTTCCTTGGCGATCTTGCGCACCAGCGTCTCATAGCCGACCTGCTCGCCAAAATTGCACACCATCGCGGCAACCTGCGTGTCAAACAATGGCGCGGGAATGACGCCGCCCTCGACATAGAAAATCTCAAGATCCTGACGCGCGGCATGGAAAACCTTGACCACCGCCTCGTCACGGAACAGGTCGTAGAGCGGCTCAAGCGACATGTCCGCCCCCTCAATCGGGTCAACCAGAACCGCGTCCTGCTCGGGGTCGTCACCGGGCACGGCAAGCTGGATCAGGCACAGCTTCGCGTAATAGGTCCGCTCGCGCAAAAACTCCGTGTCAACGGTGACATAGGCAAATTTAGCGACATGCGCGCAATATGCGGCAAGCTCTTTGGTGGTGGTGATGGTTTTCATATGGGTCCGGTGTTTGGTTTTGCTTGCTTCAGGCCGCCCACCGACCCAATTTTTATACGCCAATACACCAAAAATAGAAAGAGAGAGAAATCACGTTGCGTCACTTTTCCAATCACGCCGCTGCCTGTCTCCGGCGGCAAACCTGCGCAGGGTGGCCGGGTAAATCTGATGCTCAAGATGCAGCACTTTCTCGGCAAGACTGCCCGGCGTTTCGCCCGCAGCAATATCGACACGGGCCTGACACAGGATGGGGCCGCCATCCAGCTCGGCGGTGGCCTCATGCACGCTGCACCCCGCCTGCGCATCCCCCGCCTCCAGCGCGCGGGCATGGGTGTGAAGCCCTTTGTATTTCGGCAAAAGCGAGGGGTGGATATTCAGCATCCTGCCCGACCATTTCTCCATGAAAGACGGCGTCAGGATGCGCATGAAACCGGCCAGACAGATGATGTCAGCCCCTGCCCGTTCCAGATGAACATTCAGCTCTGCCTCAAACCCCTCGCGGTCCGCCCCAAAGGGCCGGTGATCCACCGCCGCCGTGGCCACACCGAGCTTTGCGGCGCGCGCCAGACCGCTGGCACCGGGGTCATTTGACAAGACCAGACAAGGCCGTGCGGGGTGATCCCCGGTCATGCTCTCCACCAGCTTGAGCATGTTGGACCCGCCGCCCGAAATCAGGATCGCGACGCCTTTCAAAGCAATGCGCCACGATAGGCGACGCCCGCCTCCCCCGTGACATGGCCCAGCTGTGCGACGGTTTCACCGGCCTCACTCAGCAGCTGCGTCAGCCGCCCGGCCTCCTCTTTGGAGACGACCAGAACCATGCCGATGCCGGAGTTGAAGGTCTTCAGCATCTCCGGCTCCGCAATGCCGCCCTCATTGGCCAGCCATTTGAAAACCGGCGGCAGGTCCCAGGCATCCAGATCAATCGACACGCCAAGCCCGTCCGGCAAAACGCGCGGTATATTCTCCGTCAGCCCGCCGCCGGTGATATGGGCCAGCGCATGAACCCCACCTGAACAAATAGCTGCAAGTGTTTGTTTTACATATAATCTTGTCGGAACCAGCAGGGCCTGACCCAGCGTGCCTTCGCCAAATGGAGAGGCCGCGTCCCACATGAGGCCTGACTGTTCCACCACCCGGCGCACCAGCGAATAGCCGTTGGAATGCACCCCGTCCGAGGCCAGCCCCAGCAGCACGTCGCCCGCCGCCACCTCCGCAGGCAGGCCAGCGCCGCGCTCCATCGCGCCGACCGAGAAGCCCGCCAGATCGAAATCCCCTGCCCCGTACATGCCGGGCATTTCGGCGGTCTCCCCGCCGATCAAAGCGCAGCCAGAGCGTTTGCAGCCCTCGGCAATGCCCTCGATGATGGTGGCCGCATCCTCCATCTCCAACTTGCCGGTGGCGAAATAATCAAGGAAAAACAAGGGCTCCGCGCCTTGGCAGACCAGATCATTGACGCACATGGCAACCAGATCAATACCGATCGTGTCCAGATGCCCGGTGTCAATCGCGATGCGCAGCTTGGTGCCCACGCCGTCGGTCGCGCCCACCAGAATTGGGTCGGAAAAGCCTGCCGCCCTAAGGTCAAACAACGCGCCGAACCCGCCCAGACCGGCCATGACCCCCGCGCGGTTCGTGGCGGCAGCGGCAGGTTTGATGCGGTCCACAAGCGCGTTGCCGGCATCGATATCAACGCCCGCATCGGCATAGGTCAGTCCGTTTTTCTTGTCGCTCATAACGCCCCCGAGTTCTGTTGCAGACGCGATAGAGCAACCGACCCGTTCATGCAATGCGGCAAGCCCTGCCGTGGGGTTTTGTACAAATTGTACAAAACAAAACGGGGCAAAACCCGGAATGTACAAAACTCAGGGTCGATTCTGTTAAGCCTCTGTTCATCTCTGGAGGCACGCGAGCCCGCTTGACGCCCGGGCTTGGTCTGGTAGCAACAGGGCACACCATTGGGGGCCTGTAGCTCAATTGGTTAGAGCAGAGCGCTCATAACGCTTTGGTTGCGGGTTCAAGTCCTGCCGGGCCTACCACGGTTGTCCATCTTCACAGTTTGGCTTTCACGGTTTGGCTTTCTCGATTTCAACGGGGGCTCGCCGGGATCAGCGCAGCCAATCCAGACGCCAGATCCGCTGCGTCAGAAACTGAGGTCGTCGTAAAGTGAGCCTTGTGAAAACCCCTCGTCCCTGACCTCTTCAGCTTGCCATACCGAAAAGCCGGAGATTTTCGGGTTTTGCACTTCGCCCGCGATCCGGATTGTCAGCGATCCATCATCCACCGCCACTTGCCCGGCCAGATCAAGCGCGGTGTTGAAGCCTGCCTCATCCGTGACGTCCAGATCATTGAAGACAAGCTCATCTTCCACGAAAACGTCAAACACACGTTTGCCGGAGGTCGCGGCGCCCGACCATATTTCGGCAAAGTTCAACTCGACATCATAGCGACCATTGTCCACGTCCAGCTCATATGTAATGTCATTCGCGCTCCAGCGCTCCGACTGGTACAAAGCGTCGTCAGATGTCGTGCCCGCGATATCTGCGGCGGTTTGATGTGACCGGCCATTGTTGAAATCATCTGCCTGATAGGTCACACCGTTTTCTGCCGTAAAGGCGTCGCCGCCCGCATTCACCGCATAGACCAGCGTAGGCAAATCATCCCCGCCGCCGGTCATGTCTTCGGTTTCATCCAGATCGAAAGTGAACAATTCCCGGGTGCCATCCTCACGGTCACTCAGGCCAAAGGACAATGTGCCATTGGCCGGGTCATGGCCCGCGCCAACATTGATCGTGAAGATATTGTCCACCGTATTTTCGTTGAAAATATATCGCCCATTGCTGTCGCGCGGGCCGTTATCGTCATGGATGATGATCGGGTAGGCATTCCCCATGAAGGTAACCGCGTCAATATGCCGGCCGTTGGACCATTCGCCATTGGTGTCAAGCAGCCTTGCATAGTCGAATTCAAGATAAAGCGCGCCGGAGCTCGGATCGTAAGTTGCAACGGATAAGGGTGAGATGTGATCGGTGGCCAATTCGAACATGTTTCAATTCTCCTGCAGATGGGTGAGCGTGTGCGGTGACCCATGTATCAAGCCGGTGCAGAGCAGCTGTCAAAGCTCTTCCGGCGCGCAATTGGCAGAGGGCAAAATGCCGCCAAAACGCATCTATTGGCCCGCAAGAATTCTCTTAAAAGACTGCAATTCGC
>CALFWN010000169.1 GCA_937928335.1 uncultured Litoreibacter sp.
TTTGCGGCGTTCTGGGAGGAACATGGGCTCAACCTTGGCGGTGACGCGCTTGCTGGCGCTGGTGAATGGCACATTGCTTGCCATCGGGCGGCATGTGTCGGTCGTGCTGATGGGGCTGATGGTGCTGGCGATCCTGATCCAAGTGTTTTTCCGCTACGCTTTGAACAACGCGCTGCCCTGGCCCGATGAGGCCGCGCGGTTCATGATGTTGTGGCTGACCGGGCTGGTGGCGCCCACCGCCTATAGGCGCGGCGGGTTTGTGGCGATTGACATGCTGGTTTTGATGATGCCGCGGGTGATCTCGGCGATCTTGTCGATGCTTTTGCTGTTCATCGCGCTTTTGGTGCTGGTCATGGCCACCAAGATTGGCTGGGGCGAGGTCACGGGATTTGGCGGCAAGTTCAAGACGGCGGCGCTGTGGCTGCCCACGAATATCTCCTTCACCGAATGGTTCCGGGTGCCGCGGTCATGGATGATGGCCTCCCTGCTGGTGGGGGTCGCGCTGATGACGCTGGTGACCGTCGAGATGATCCTGCGTCAGGTTCTGATCCTTGCGGGGCGCGAGGACGAACTGCCGATCATTCCTGAAGCTGCCACGTTGGGAGCTGACTGATGGCGGAAAAATCATGTTAGTTTGGTTCCTGCCGCTGTTTTTGCTGTTTCTGTGCATTGGCCTGCCAGTGTTTTTCGGGCTGGTGGCAGCGCCGGGCATATTGCTGTGGCTCAATGGGCAGGAAAAGGACATCACGCTGCTCTACCGCAATGTCTATAACGGGATGGACAGCTTTCCGCTGATGGCGATCCCGTTTTTCATGCTGGCGGGCGAGATGATGAACCGGGGCGGCATCACCATGCGGCTGGTGGAGTTCTCGCAGGCTTGCGTCGGGCATCTGAAAGGTGGTTTGGCGCAGGTGAATATCCTGTCTTCGATGCTCTTTGCCGGGCTTTCGGGCTCTGCGGTGGCGGATACCTCGGCGCTGGGCTCGATGCTGATCCCGGCGATGGAGAAAGAGGGCTATACGCGGCGCTTTGCGGCGGCGATCACGGCGGCGTCCTCGGTGATCGGGCCGATCATTCCGCCCTCGGGGATCATGATCATTTACGCCTATGTGATGGGTGAAAGCGTGGCCGCGCTGTTTTTGGCGGGCATCGTGCCGGGGGTTCTGGTGGGCGCAGGGCTGATGGCGATGACGTCCTATATGGCCAATTCCGCCGATTTCCCGAAATCACGCGAGCGGGCGACTTGGGGCGAGAAGGGTCAGGCCTCGATCAAGGCGTTCTTCCCGCTTTTGACGCCGGTGATCATTCTGGGCGGTATTCTGGGCGGCGTGTTTACCCCCACGGAGGCGGCGGCGGTGGCGGTGTTTTACGCCTTCATCATTTCGATCTTCGTGCTGAAAGAGATGAAGCTGCGCGACCTGCCGGATGTGCTGACCAAGGCGGCGCTGACCTCATCGGTGGTGCTCTTGCTGGTGGGCGCGGCGATGGCGTTCAAGACGGTGGTGTCGCTGTCCCACGCGCCGGAGACGCTGGCGGCTTACATCTTGTCGCTGTCATCGAACCCGCTGGTGTTGCTGTTTTTGATCAACCTGCTGCTGTTCATCGTCGGCATGTTTCTGGATGCAGGGCCTGCGATCATCATTCTGGGGCCAATCCTGGCGCCGATCTTCACCTCGCTGGGCGTGGACCCGGTGCATTTCGCGATCATCATGAGCGTGAACCTGACCGTGGGGCTGGCGACGCCGCCGATGGGGCTGGTGCTGTTTGTGGCCTCATCTGTCAGCGGCGAGCGGGTGGAGGCGATTGCGAAGGCGATTTTGCCTTTCCTCGCCGTCGAAATTGCGGTGATATTCCTGATAACCTACGTGCCGGCGATCTCGCTCTTTGTGCCGGGGCTGTTCGGCTTCTTATAAAAACTGAAAATCCAATGGGAGGATTATTGATGAAACTTGGAACCACTTTGAAGGCGTTGGGCCTTGCGGCCATGATGGCCACAACCAGCGTTGCGGCCTGGGCGGATGGCCATGCGATGACCATTCGCGCGACCGCGAACTCGAATGAGAATGACGAGGATTATGACGGTCTGGTCGTCTTCAAGAACTATGTTGAGGCGGCCTCGAACGGTGCCATTACTGTCGAGCTGTTCATCGGCACGCAGCTGTGCGGCAATGGCGCGGAATGTCTGCAGGGCGTGGGTGATGGGACGATTGACGTCTATGTATCGACCTCGGGCGGTGTGTCGGGGATCTTCCCGTTCATCCAGGTGCTGGACCTGCCGTATCTGATGGCCGATGACCGGATTGCGGAGGCTGCTTTGGCCAATGGGTCGGAGTTCACCACCACGATGCAGGGCATGGTGAAAGAGGCGTCGGGCGACAGCATCCGTTTGATGACGATTGGCAACACGGGCGGCTGGCGCAACTTTGCCAACACCAAGCGCCGCGTGGCGGAGCCGGGTGACATGGACGGGTTGAAGATCAGAACCGTCGTGGCCGACCTGCCGCAGGAGCTGGTCAAAGCGCTGGGTGCCTCGCCCACCCCGATCCCGTGGCCCGAGCTGTTCACCTCGTTCCAGACGGGCGTTGTGGAAGGGTCGAAAAACGGCATCACCGACATCATGAACATGAAGTTCCCCGATGCAGGGCTGAAATATGTGACGCTGGACGGGCATGCCTATATGGGCGCGCTGTGGTTCATGAATAACGAGAAGTTCCAGTCGATGGATGACGAGCTGAAGCGCGTTGTTGTGGACGGGTTCTACCAGCTGCAGCAGGCGACATTTGCCTCGCCGAAGCGCAAGTCGATCCAGGCCTATGAGGATTTCGTGGCCGCGGGCGGCGATCTTTATGTGCCGACCCCTGAGCAGAAGGCCGCGTTCAAGGAGGCGGCCGCCCCCGTCTATGACTGGTTCAAGGACAATGTAGATGGCGGCCCGGCTGCGTTTGACGCGTTGAGTGCTGCGGTGGCCACGGCGGAAGCGTCCGTGAATGCGGCGCGGGATGCAGACCTGAATTAAGACATGTGGCGCGGCGGGCTTTTTCGGGCATCTGTCCGGCCTGCCGCGCCATTTTTCCCGTTTTTCCGATTGCGGATATGCGCCTCCGGCGGAGGTATTTTTGAAGCAATGATGGGGGTTTGGCGCCCTTCGGATCAGCGGAACGGATACATCCAGACTTTATAATCGGCGATCAGCTCATGCGCGTGGTCAATCTGCTCTTTGGTCATCTTCTTGACCACTTCCTCCTGGGAAATTGCCGCGTCGGGGTCGCCTCCGATCGCGCTGAGCGCGTACCACATATAGGCGCGGGTCAGATCGGGGGCTGTGCCGATCCCCTCCTCGTAATACCAGCCGATGCCCGATTGCGCGCCGGGATGGCCTTTCATCGAGCTGCGCAGATACCATTCAAAGGCGCGGACCGGGTCTTTTTCAACGCCGAGGCCCAGCGCATACATGACGCCGATCAACTCTTCGGCGTCGGCATTGCCGGAGCGGGCGGCGGGCCAGAGCGCCTCGCGGGCCTCTTCGAATTTAAGCGCCTCCATCAGGTCGCGGGCCTTTTCGATATCGGCCAGCGCCGGGCCGGCCATAAGCGCAAGGGCAAGAAGAAATCGCATGGTTGCCTCCATCTATTGGGCGCAGTTTGGCTGGGCTTGGCGGGGTCTGCAATGGCCGACGCGCCCGAGGGGATGTTCGCGCCGATTGACGCGGAGATGGCAGCAATTGGCCAGCTGTTGTTTTACGATCCGATCCTGTCGGGCAACCGGAATATTTCCTGCGGCACCTGCCATAACCATGACCATTTCAGCGCTGACGGGGTGAGCCTTGGCATTGGCGAGGGTGGCGTGGGTGTGGGGCCGAAACGGGTCACGCATGAGGGGCCGGACCAGATACGCAAGCGCATTCCGCGCAACGCGCAGGCCTTGTTCAACGTGGGCGCGCTGAACGTGTTTTTCCATGACGGGCGGCTGGGGGCCTCGCCGGATTACGGCAACGGGGTGAACTCGCCGGCGGAGGAGTTTCTGCCCGAGGGTCTGGACAGCATTCTGGCCGCACAGGCGCTGTTTCCGATGACCTCGCAGTTCGAGATGGCGGGCAACCCGAAGGAGAATGAGGTTGCGGGCGCCATTCATGACCGGATCGACATGGCCTGGCCAATCCTGGCCAAGCGGGTGCGGATCAATGACACTTACCGCGCGATGTTTGCGGGAGCCGGGGTGGAGCAGGTGTCGATTGCCGATATTGGCAACGCGTTGGCGGCCTTTATGGATGCGGAGTGGCGGTCCTTTGACAGCGCCTATGACCTTGGCACGATGAGTGCCGGGCAATCGCGTGGCGCGGCGTTGTTCTTTGGGGAGGCGGGCTGCGCGGGGTGCCATAGCGGGCCGCTGTTCACCGATGAGGGGTTTCATGCCATAGGCCTGCCGCCCTTTGGGCCGGGGCGCACGCGGCGGTTTGACCCGATGCCGCGCGATGTGGGGCGGATGGCTGAAAGCGACGCTCTGGAGGATGC
>CALFWN010000170.1 GCA_937928335.1 uncultured Litoreibacter sp.
GTATCCGCGCGGCACAGGTGTATGCGAGTGAGCTGCTTAAATGACCGATCTGCCTTCATCCGACCTCCGGCACCACCACAGGCTGGGCGTGTTTCATGCCGAGGCGTTTCGCGTCATAAACGGCGTGCATCATGGGGAGGCCATTGGCTCAAACACCCCGCCATGTCTGGGCGACACCTACATGTTGAATACAAAAGCCCAGCTTTGCGAGCTTGGCCTGCACAAGAAATCATCTGACAACCGCAAACTGATTTTCGCCGTCTCGCCCGGCTGCGCGCTTGAACCCACGGGCACCGCCGCACTCTTGTCATCGCGTCTGACATTCATGACCCAGATCGGCGTCACAATCGAGGTTTTCTTGATCGCCTGCACCGTGCTGGCGCAGGATCGGCCCACGCCGCACGTCTATCTCTACGCCACAACCCCGATTGCGCCCGCGACGGCCTATACATTGATCAAGATCGAAACCAGCCCGCGCAACCTGCCCTTTGCCCAGCTGTCAGGCATGTCCTTTGGGCGCGGCACCCGCGTCACGCTGGCCAGCGGCGTTCAGCGCCAGGTCGAAAAGTTGAGCCCCGGCATCCGCGTGCTGACCCGCGATAACGGCCCGCAGCCCATCAAATGGGTCGGCAAACGCACCGTTCAGGCCGTGGGCGCCTTTGCCCCGGTGGTGATTTCCCAGGACGCGTTGGGCAATACAGAGGACCTGACCCTCAGCCAGCAGCATCGCATGATGATCTCGGACTGGCGCGCCGAGGTCATGATAGGGTCAAAGGATGTGCTGATCCGCGCCGCCGATCTGGTCAATGGCAGCACGATCTACATCCGCTCCGGCGGTTTCGTCGAATACACCCAGCTGGTCTTTGACGACCACCAGATCATCTATGCCGAGGGCATCCCGGCCGAGAGCCTTCATATGACGCAAGACCTGCTTGGGCAGATGCCATCTGATGTGGCCCATGAGGTGCTGCGCGCTTTTCCGGACCTGCCGGGGTCTTCCCAGAAACCCAGCCGCATCCCGCTGGACACAGTCGATGCCGTCAATCTGCTGCGCCAGACCGGACGGTTTTGAGCGGCCTCAGGGCGCGGCTGTGATTGCACTGCCCGAGGTGTGCCTCTATACGCGGCCCCATGCTAGATCGCGCCTCAAACCAACCCGTACTGCCGCCCGAGATTGCGCGGCGCAGGACCTTCGCCATCATCTCTCACCCCGATGCAGGCAAGACCACATTGACCGAGAAATTTCTGCTTTACGGCGGGGCCATTCAGATGGCCGGTCAGGTCCGGGCCAAGGGCGAGGCGCGGCGCACGCGCTCTGACTTCATGCAGATGGAGAAAGATCGTGGCATCTCCGTCTCCGCTTCCGCCATGTCCTTCGACTACGAGACCTACCGTTTCAATCTCGTCGACACGCCCGGCCACTCCGATTTCTCGGAAGACACCTATCGCACGCTGACCGCCGTAGACGCAGCCGTGATGGTGATTGACGGAGCCAAGGGTGTGGAGAGCCAGACCCAGAAATTGTTCGAGGTTTGCCGCCTGCGCGACCTTCCGATCTTGACCTTTTGCAACAAAATGGACCGTGAAAGCCGCGATACCTTCGAAATTATTGACGAAATCCAGGAAAACCTTGCGATTGACGTCACACCCGCCTCCTGGCCCATCGGGGTGGGCCGCGACTTCATGGGGTGCTACGATCTGCTGCGCGACCGGCTGGAATTGATGGACCGCGCTGATCGCAACAAAGTCGCCGAAAGCATTGAAATCTCGGGGTTGGATGACCCCAAACTGGCCGAGCATGTGCCCGCCGCGCTTCTGGAGAAATTCCTCGAAGAGATCGAGATGGCGAAGGAGCTTTTGCCCGAGCTGGACCACCAGGCGCTGCTCGATGGCACTATGACCCCGATCTGGTTCGGCTCTGCGATCAACAGCTTTGGTGTGCAGGAACTGATGCAGGGCATTGCCAATTTCGGCCCCCAGCCTCAGCCGCAAAAAGCCGAACCGCGCCAGATCGCGCCAGAAGAAAGCAAGGTCGCTGGTTTCGTGTTCAAAGTGCAGGCCAATATGGACCCCAAACACCGCGACCGCGTGGCCTTCGTGCGGCTGGCCTCGGGCCATTTCAAACGCGGGATGAAGCTGACCCATGTGCGCGAGAAAAAGCAGATGGCCATTTCCAACCCGGTGCTGTTTCTCGCCTCCGACCGTGAACTGGCAGAAGAGGCATGGGCGGGTGACATCATGGGCATCCCCAACCACGGCCAATTACGCATTGGCGATACGCTGACCGAAGGCGAAGCACTGCGCGTCGCAGGCATCCCCTCTTTCGCGCCGGAGCTGTTGCAGACCTGCCGCGCGGGCGACCCGTTAAAGGCCAAACATCTTGAGAAAGCCCTGATGCAATTTGCCGAAGAAGGCGCGGCCAAAGTGTTCAAACCCGCCTTCGGCTCCGGCTTCATCGTGGGCGTCGTGGGCGCGCTGCAATTCGAGGTTCTGGCCAGTCGGATAGAGCTGGAATACGGCCTGCCCGTCCGCTTTGAGGCGTCCCAATTCACCTCTGCCCGCTGGGCCACCGGCCCGAAAGACGCGTTGGACAAGTTTATCGCGGCAAATCAACAACATATCAGCCATGACAATGACGGCGACGTGGTCTTCCTGACCCGCCTGCAATGGGATATCGACCGGGTTGTGCGCGACTATCCCGACGTGACCCTGTCTGCGACCAAAGAGATGATGGTGTAACCGGCGGTTAACTGAACTTGCCTACCCTCCCCACACCGCGACACTTCGCGGAGCAAGGAGGTGAGAGTGATTGAGTGAAAATCACTATCGGTGGGCCATGATCGCGTTGACGGCAGTTGGCGTGATCATAGCGGCCTACCAGCTCTTCTAGGGCGATCAGCCTGAAAAAGAGTGGCCCCGCCAAGTCACACCTTGGCGGGGCCTGTTTTCGGAGGTGATTGCTCGCGAAAACCACTACATCCCGAATATAGTCAAAACCTTACCCATTCGCAAACCCCTCCTCCCAAATATGGTTAACGCCTCACCTGCCGCGCACAGCCATGTGAAAACGGTTACATCCACGTTGCGATAGCGTACCCGCATGAACAGTGTCACCGCCCGCCTTGGCCGCGGCATCGCCGCCTATCTGGAACGCCCCTCCGGCGACTACATGCCGTTCTCGGTCACCAACCAGCGGATGCTTTGCGCCACTTTGCTCCCCGGCGACGTGCTGCTGGTCGAGGGCAATACCCGCGCCTCCAAGGCGATCAAATATCTCACCAATTCCACCTGGTCCCATGCTGCGCTGTTTGTCGGCGAACATCCCGAGGGCTCGCTGATCGAGGCCGATCTGCAGAAGGGCGTGACCCATGTGCCGCTCACCAAATATGATCAGTTCAACACCCGCATCTGCCGCCCCGTGGGGTTGACGCAGGATGATATGGACGGGGTGATCTCCCATATGAAACAAAGCCTTGGCCGGGTCTATGATCTGAAAAACATCGTCGATCTCGCCCGCTACCTGCTGCCCCAGCCGCCCGTACCACGCCGCTTCCGCCGCCGGATGCTGGCGCTGGGTTCAGGCGATCCGACCCGCGCCATCTGCTCCTCGCTCATCGCCGAGGCGTTTCAGAAAGTGGCCTACCCGATCCTGCCCACCGTCGAGGCCGGCGCCCACCCCGATCAGGCCGACGAGATCCTGCATATCCGCCACCATTCGCTGTTCACGCCCCGCGATTTCGACCTGTCGCCCTATTTCAAAGTGGTCAAGCCGACCATCGAGGCGGGCTTTGATCACCACAATCTGACCTGGAATCACTTATCGTTTCCGGATAGTGGCCAATCTGCCTGAAAAACCCACCATTCGCGCTGGCTGATTGACCCTAAGGCCCAACTGCACTAAACGCAGCTTACCTGTGGAAAAACGTCCACAGGACGACGCAGGGACGCGTTGGAACCTGCGTCCCAAATCACTGCAGCATCGCGCTGCACCTATTTGGAAACACATGACAAAATTTACAGACCTGAAATTGCACGCAAAGGTGCTCAAAGCCATCGACGAGGTCGGCTATACAGAGCCCACCCCAATTCAGGCCGGCGCGATCCCGCCCGCGCTTGAGGGCCGTGACGTGCTCGGCATCGCGCAGACCGGCACTGGAAAAACCGCCAGTTTCACCCTGCCGATGATCACCATGCTCAACCGGGGCCGCGCCCGCGCCCGGATGCCGCGCAGCCTTGTGCTGGCCCCCACCCGCGAGCTGGCCGCGCAAGTGGCCGAAAACTTCGACCTCTACGCAAAATACACCAAGCTCACCAAGGCGCTGCTGATCGGCGGCGTTTCGTTCAAAGAGCAAGACCAGCTGATCGACAAAGGCGTCGACGTGCTGATCGCCACCCCCGGCCGTCTGCTTGACCATTTCGAGCGCGGCAAGCTGATCCTGACCGATGTGAAAGTCATGGTGGTGGACGAGGCTGACCGGATGCTCGACATGGGCTTCATCCCCGATATCGAGCGCATTTTTGGTCTGACCCCCTTCACCCGCCAGACGCTGTTCTTCTCCGCCACAATGGCGCCAGAGATCGAGCGGATCACCAATACTTTCCTGTCCAACCCCTCCCGCGTTGAGGTCGCCCGTCAGGCAACAACCTCCGAGACAATCACCCAGCTGGTCTATGAAATCCCCGCCGCAGGCCGCGACACGGGCAAGAAGAAACGTGACTTCCTGCGCCAACTCATTGATCAGGAAGGCGAAAAAGTGACCAACGGCATCATCTTCTGCAACCGCAAGGTAGATGTGGACACGGTCGCCAAGTCTTTGAAAAAGCATGGCCATGATGCCGAGCCGATACATGGCGATCTGGATCAATCCTACCGCACGCGCACGCTTGAAGGCTTCCGCGACGGGAAACTGCGCTTCCTCGTGGCCTCCGATGTGGCCGCGCGCGGGCTCGATATTCCCAATGTGAGCCATGTGTTCAACTTCGATGTGCCCAGCCATTCCGAGGATTACGT
>CALFWN010000171.1 GCA_937928335.1 uncultured Litoreibacter sp.
CTGGGCGTCTCTGTGGACGGGGTCGAGGATCACGTGAAATGGAAAGCCGATATTGAAAAAGTGGCGCAGGCAAAGGCCGAGTTCGCCATTGTCGCCGATGAAGGCCTTGAAATGGCCAAGGCCTTCGACATGCTGCCCGCCGAATATGTGCTGCCCGATGGCCGCACCCCCGCCGACAGCGCCACGGTGCGGTCGGTCTTCATCATTGGCCCCGACAAACAGGTGAAGCTGATGATGACCTACCCGATGACCGTCGGCCGCAACTTTGCCGAGATCATCCGCGCTTTGGACGGGTTGCAAATGTCTGCCAAAGGCGTGGCCACCCCCGCAAACTGGGAGCTGGGCCAGGACGTGATCGTGCCGCCTGCCGTCTCGACCGAGGATGCGGAGGCCAGGTTCGGCACCGTGACGACCGTGTTGCCCTATCTGCGCACCGTCTCAGCGCCGGGGTGAGTTGCGCCGTGGCTTTTTGAGTATTTTTGCCAAAACGAAACCAAAAAAGAAGGGCGGAGGGGATCACGAGGGGATCACCCTGCCGCCCTTTTTCTTACAGATGGCGCTGGCCCTAATGCAGGACAGCCTTTGTCCCGTTCGGCACCAATTGGTAGAGATGCGCGATATGGGCATTGGTCAGCCGCACGCAGCCATTTGACACAGCCGAGTTGATTGTCCAGGGCGCAGAGGTGCCGTGGATGCGCAGGAACGTGTCGCCAATCCCCGGCACGAACAGATACAGCGCGCGCGCGCCAAGCGGGTTGTCCGGGCCGCCGGGCTGGCCATTTTCCCATTTCTTGTATTTCGGATCGCGCTTGATCATGTCCTGCGTCGGCGTCCAGGAGGGCCATTCCTTCTTGGCCCCGATGGTAAATGTGCCGCTTTCATACAGGCCCGCACGGCCAATGCCGCAGGTGTAGCGGATCGCCTTGCCCTCGGGCAGCGTCCAGTAAAGCGCAAAAGCGTTCGGGTCGACATGGATCTCGCCCGCAGGCAGGTCGCCCGCCAGCCGGATCACACGCGGTTTATATTCCTCGGGCATCACCCAGGCCTTGCGCTGCGCAAGGGCCGGTGTGGCCAGCATGGCGGCGCCCGACAGGCCAGATGCCAAAAGCATACGACGGTTCATCATTTAAAGTACCCCTTGTGTTGCTGAGCCTGCGCCGGACGTCTCCTTGGGCAGCACGGCGCGGCCTCAGAGCCGGTATTTTGGGCCAAATCACGCAGCTTTGGCAGTCACAGCTTATCGAAGTCACGGACTGTGGCCCTGCCGCCACAATGCACCCGGCGCATGAAAAAGGCCCGGACTTCCAGGAAATCCGGGCCTTTAGCAAGATATTGAGGGATGCAGCTAGGCGGCGCGGCGGCGCGACACAGCCCCCAGACCAAACAGGCCAACCATCAGCAGCGGCAAACTGGCCGGCAATGGCACGACATTCAGGTCGGATTCGTATTGCGCGACAATCGCCTCGGCCAGCAGCTGATGCGCCGTCGCGTTCGGGTGCACCGCATCCGCAAAGAGCAGCGTGTTGGGGTCAATACCCAGATCAAGACAGCTTGGACCCGGCTCGCTGAGCGACACGGTGCAGGGCGTGGTCACATCAAAGATGCCGAACTCGAAAGAGCCGCCCTCGACACTGTCGATGATCGACTGAAACACCGCATCCGTGTCGAAATTGGTGATGGACAGGCCGTCATTCACCTCAAGCGACTGCACATAGGAGGCCAGCTTGGCGTTGAACACCAATGTCGCTGTCGAGGCCGCCGCAGACCCTTCACCCGCGAAAGCGGGGGTGGCGCCAAGATCGGGAAGGCCCAGCAGCAGGAAGTCGTCAAACCCTGTGCCCAATGCGGCAATGTCCCGAATACCCTGCGCCACGTCGCCAGCCGCTTCAATCGGGTTGCGGCCCTGGAAGAAGTCATTCGCGCCGAAAAACACCGATACCAGCGGGTTGCTGCCCGGTGCCACCGCGCCTGCGCTCAATGCGCCGCCAAAGGTGGCCACCTGACCCGCGAAGGTTGACAGCGTGCTGATCGGGTTAAGGTTCTCATCGCCTGCTGTGGCACCGCCCAATGCGAAATTGCCGGTGTCCAGCCCAGCATCGGCGAAGTCACCCGCTAGGATTTCCGCATAGGTCGGACCGTTAGAGAAGCGGCCTTCAAAGCTTGGCGGGAACAATTGTCCCAATTTGCCATCATCTGTCAGGCTGTCGCCAAACGCGTAATAGCTCGAAAAAGTGTTGGTCAGCACAGAGGCCGACGCCGGCATGGAAAGCGCCAGCACAGCGACCCCTGCCTTCAAAAGTATGGACATCGCGTCCTCCCCGTTAACGTACACGCTTAATTTACGACATATTTACCGAAATAGGCATGAAATCGCCATGTTCTGGCCGTATTCCGTGACGTCAACTCTGCAAATTCGGTGAAATTGTCCGCCCTGTCGCAACAAAACCGCCCGGCCAGCGGAAATGTCCGCGCCTTTGAAGACCGGCGATGGCGCTGACATGCACGATGGAATCACGCCCGCCATGAAACCCGCCATGAAAAAAGGCCCCGGCAAACCTGCCGGAGCCCGTGTGATACGCCCCATGAAGTATCACTGATCTCGCCTGAAAATCAGGCCTTTTTCGACTTGCGCATCCGCCAGCCCAGCAGACCGAAACCGGCCAGCAGCATCGGCGCGGTGGCCGGCAGCGGCACCGCGGACACCTCGGTGATCTCGATGCTCAGCAGGTTGAAATCCCCCGGTGCGCGGAAGAAATCCAGAACGTCGCCCGAACCAAGGAAACCGCCTGCCGCCAATTCGACGCCTGCGACGATCTCGGTGATATCGGCACCTGCGCGCTGAACAGTGCCGTTCTCGGTCCCGCCCAATGTGATGTCCTGACCCGCCACGAAGGCAGAGCCCGCCAGCGCGTTGATCTCGGTTCCGGCGTCAAAGATTTGCGAGCCGGTCACCTCGATGGTTTGCGGACCCAGAAACGCACCGCTGTCGTCAAAAATGCGATGCGCGCGCGCGTCATCATTGCCGATAAATGTGTCATTGGTCGGCAGCAACATCGCAAGGAAGGTCAAGTATTGGTTGTTGGCTCCGTCAATATCCAACACGGCTGTCACCTGTTCGCCCGGCTGAATGGGGGGCGGACCAGAGGGGGAGGGGTTCACATTGCCCTGACTGTCAGGGTCGACCAAAAGC
>CALFWN010000172.1 GCA_937928335.1 uncultured Litoreibacter sp.
GGCCCTTTCGGGAAGATTATTGCAGTCGGGTAACCAGTGCTGGGGTAATTATAGGGGAGGCCTTGCGCTCAGGCGCGGGCCTTTCTTATGTGGGCGACATGTTTGTCAAATTTCTCAACCTGTCGCTTCTGGTGGCTTTCCCGATTGCATGGTTCGCGCCGCTGCTCAAGGCGGGGCTGTTGCCCTTTTTCAAACTGTCCGAGATCTCGGTGCTGTCGGGGCTGCAATCGCTTTGGGAGAAGGACATCTTTCTGGCGCTGGCCGTGACCTTCTTTGCGCTGGTGGCCCCCTATCTCAAGACCGTCGGGCTGGCGCTCATTCACTTTGATCTGGCCTCCGCGCGGTTGTTGCCGGCAATCACGCTGATGGGCAAGCTGGCAATGGCCGATATCTTCCTCATCGCGCTCTATATCGTGCTGGCCAAAGGCGTCGGCGTCGGGCGGCTGGAAACCGGCTGGGGGCTTTACGCCTTCACCGCCTGCGTGCTGGTGTCGCTGGCCTGCTCTTTTCTGACCAAACCAAAACAGGACCCCTCCCCATGACCCCCTTACTGATCGGCGTCGCTCTTGCCGCCTGCCTTTTTGCCGCGTTGTTATGGTCTGTCTATCAGGCGGTGACCCAAACGGGGATGCACCGGGTGGCGCAGGCCTTTCTGGCCATCTCCACGGTGATTGTGGTCGCGGCGGTGACCTGGGACCTGCACGCGATGCTGCTGAGCGGCGGCATCACCTGCGCGGTGCTGGGGGTGATCGCGATCTGGTTCGAGCGGCGCTGGAGCAAGCTCCTGCCATTTGTTCAGCTGCTAATGGGCCTTGGCGCGACCTATGCGGGCTACGCGCTTCTGGCAGGGCCGTCGCTGCCCGCGCCGCCTGCGCTCTAAGCCGCTTGTAACTCCGCCCGGGCTGGGCCAAATACGGGCGCATGGCCAGGCAACCCAGTTTCAAATGCACCGAATGCGGCGGCACCCACAGCAAATGGTCGGGCCGTTGCGAGGCCTGCGGGGCGTGGAACTCCATCATCGAGGAGACGCCGCTCTCCTCTGGCCCCGGCAAGAAGTCTCTGGGCAATGCGCGCGGCCGCACGCTTGAGCTGAGCGATCTGTCCACCAAAGATGACCCGCCGAAACGCACCGTCTCTGGCGTGAACGAGCTGGACCGGGTGCTGGGCGGCGGGCTGGTCGATGCCTCCGCCATCTTGCTGGGCGGCGATCCCGGCATCGGCAAATCAACGCTCCTGCTGCAAGCCGCCGCCCGGTTTGCCCGCAACGGGATGGATGTGGTCTATGTCTCGGGCGAGGAGGCCGCGCAGCAAATCCGGATGCGCGCGCAACGGCTGGGGCTGGAGGAAAGCCCCGTGAAGCTGGCCGCCGAGACCAATCTGCGCGACATTCTGACAACGCTCGACAAGACCCGGCCCGAGCTGGTGATCATCGATTCGATCCAGACCATGTGGGCCGACAGCGTGGACAGCGCGCCCGGTTCCGTGAGCCAAGTCCGTGCCGCCTGCCACGAGCTGGTGACATTCGCCAAAAAGCGCGGCACCTCCGTGATCATCGTGGGCCATGTCACCAAGGAAGGTGCCATTGCAGGCCCGCGCGTGGTCGAGCATATGGTCGACACTGTGCTCTATTTCGAGGGCGAGCGCGGCCATCAGTTCCGTATCCTGCGGGCGGTGAAAAACCGCTTCGGCCCTGCCGATGAGATCGGCGTGTTCGAGATGACAGGCCGTGGGCTGGCCGAGGTCAAGAACCCCTCCGCGCTGTTTTTGTCGGATCGCGACCGGCCCGCGCCCGGCTCGGTGGTGTTCTCGGGCATTGAGGGCACCCGGCCCATGCTGACCGAGATACAGGCGCTGGTCGCCCCCTCCCCCCATTCTCAGGCCCGCAGGACGGTTGTGGGGCTGGACGGGCAGCGTCTGGCCACGATTCTGGCGGTGCTTGAGGCGCGGTGCGGCATCCCTTTTGCGGGGCTGGATGTGTATCTCAACGTGGCTGGCGGGATGCGGGTGAACGAGCCCGCGGCGGATCTGGCTGTTGCCTGTGCGCTACTTTCCGCCCGCGAAGACCATGCCTTGCCCGCCGATACGGTTGTTTTTGGTGAAATCAGCCTGTCAGGTGCGTTAAGAGCGGTTACACAGGCCGAAAACCGGCTAAAAGAGGCATCCAAGCTGGGATTTGCCTCTGCGATTACCCCGGTGCTGAAGAAGCTGCCGAAGGTGGACGGGATGAGCCTGCGTCAGACGGATGACCTTGTCACCGTCGTCAACGAGATTTTCGGGGCCGACTAGCCCCGCCATAAGAGCCGAAACGAAAGGGCCGCGAGATGGAAGGTTTCACACTTGTCGACGGGGTGGCAGCGCTTGTCATCGTCATATCCGCCATCCTCGCCTATTCCCGCGGGTTTGTCCGCGAATGCCTGTCTATTGCAGGCTGGGTCGTGGCCGGTATCGTGGCTTTCATGTTTGCACCCCGCGCCGTGCCTTTGGCGCGCGAAATCCCCTATATCGACACGCTGATCGAGGGTTGCGAGCCCGCCACGATCACCGCCTTCGCGCTGGTCTTTGCCGTGGTGCTGGTGGTGGTGTCGATCTTCACGCCGATATTCTCGGGTGCGGTGCAACGCTCGGTGCTGGGCGGGCTGGATCAGGGGCTGGGCTTTCTGTTCGGCGTGGCGCGCGGGGTGCTGTTGGTGGTGGTGGCCATCGTCATCTATGACCGCGTGGTCGCAGATCAGTCCATCCCGATGATTGATGACAGCCGCACCGCCCGCGTGGTGGGCGAGATGTCAGGCCCGATTGACAGCCTGGTGCCCAGTGACGCGCCCGGCTGGATCGTGGGCACCTATGAGACGCTGATCGCCGATTGCATCGAGACACCGGCCACAGACGCCGCCACCCCGCCCGCTGACAACGGTTGATCCAAAGGAGCGGCT
>CALFWN010000173.1 GCA_937928335.1 uncultured Litoreibacter sp.
CCCGGCTTCAACAACCGGACACCACGCCACAAAATCTTACCTCGCCACTGGCTCTGGGCATGAGGCTCGCGATATAAGGCCGAATGAATGAGACTCGGGTACACTCACGCACAGCCTTCTTGGCAGCATCAGTGCTCCTGGCTTGCGCATTCTATGCTGCATATCTGATGCAATCCTCCAACCTCCTTTCCCTTATTCCGCCGCCCACGGACGCCAACCCAACGCCCGTCGCTGACGTCTCACCTGACCGCGTGTTGTCGCTTTACCAATCGGCCTTCACCGCTTGGGCTGCGCTGCTCCTTCTTATACCGGCCTATATCTTCGTGTGGTTCCGCACGCATTACACCTCATGGCTGGCCTTCTGGGCGGTCAGCTATCTGGCCTATGTCATTCATCTCTACGTCTCCGCCTTTTGGTTCTTCGAAGGGGACTTTCAGGCCATGACCAATTCGTCCCGCGTGTCGGCCTTTTGGCCGGGTATGGTGATCTTGATATGGTGGGGCATGGATGTTGCAATCGGGTTAAGGCGCACCCATGCAAAATGGGTCACCGTGCAGCGGGTGATTGTCCATGTCCTTGTCTTCGTGCTCTTCGTCGGTGGCTCCGCCGTCAAAGGAGAAACGGCCATGATCCAGCTGATGGGATGGGCGCTTTTCGGGGCGGGCGTGGGTGCATTGACCGTCGCCCTCATCCATCGAAGGAAGCTTGCATAATGGCCGCGTTATTCCTTGTCGTCTGGCTGATCCCCGCCGCATGGGGCGCCTATTCCGGCTGGTGGCGGGCCGCGCGGCCGGCGTTGAGCTTAGGCGAATTTACCACCGATATCGGCATCGCGCTGATGACCGCCGCGGCCCCGATCTTCATGTTTCACATGGTCTGGGTCGGCGCGTTCATGGAGATGACGGGAGGGCTATCGGCCCTTGGATCATGGGCATGGTATTGGTCCTGGTTGACGGCATTGGTGTGGTTCCCGTTGATGGTGATTGCCTATATCATACGCGCGATGAAGCTGAGGAAAGAGGCACGGGATGCGGGGTAAGTCCAGTGTTTCAGACATGTTTCGGGGGTTAACATCTGGTAAATGAAAATATGAAACCTTATATATATCATATGGTTACAATTTTCGGCACATGCGCCGCCTTCCGCCTATGATGCGACTTATCCAAAAAGGGCTGATGTTCGGGAACCTCTTTCATGTGGGCTCCCCGGCGCTGGTCGAGCGTTACAACCGCGCGCTGAAATCGCTGACCGGCAAGACCACAGCGCTGACCGATTTTCATATCGATATCTCGGGCTTCGCTCCCGAAGTGGGCCAGGAGCTGGGCGACGACCTCTATCTCAACCCCAATGGCTGCAACCGGCAGTTCATTCTGCTGTCGACCGAACAAAAGACCGCCCCGCTGCTGGACGCCAAATTCTCCACCTCCCGCGGCATCCTGCGACAGTTCATCGAGGAAAACGAGGCACAGCTGTTTGCCCTGACCGCCCGAGACGCGGTGGCGGGCGAGCTGGTCAATTCGATCTACACGGTCGACAAGGCGGCGCATCTCTTTGATATCCGTAAAATCCGCGTGGAGGCCGACACCACCGACGGCCATGTTGGCGAGGCCGCGAAGCTGGGAGACATGATCGCCGAATTCCGCACCCGCGACGACGCGTGGTGGGACGATGTCCTGATCGCCGATATGATTACGCTGGCAAAGAAAACCGGCGATGTCACCCGCACCCCGATCCGGCTGAAAAATACCGAGTTTGACCAGACCAATTTCTGGACCTCGCATTTCGGCGGCATGTATGTGTTTCGTGACGTGGATGAGCCCGCGACGATCTCGGTGGGACCCAAAAAGGCGCTGGGCCCGCTGCCGACCGATCTGGTGATCGGTTTTGACGAAACCAGTAAAATCGCGGCGTTTCTGGAAGAAAACCAGCTGGTCGAACCGATTGTGAAGGCGAAAGGCACCAATGCGGTGTCAATCCTGCGCCAGAAGCTGGACTTCATCATCGTCGATGTCGCAGCCACGATGGAGGCGGATCTGACCGGCATTCGCCGTGCTGACCTGCGCGGGCTGGCCCGGCGCTACGCCAAGCTGCTGCCGCGCGAATTCCATCAGCTCAATGACCTGCTCAGATGGGCGGAGGGCGGTGGCGGCTGGCCCCGCATCACCTCGGACGACCCGGCCTATTTCTACACTCTGCGCGCCACGCCGCATCAGGACCGGGACCTGGTGAACCAGCTTCTGGCCGAGCTTGCGCCGCTGGATGTGCGCCAGCTGTTCATTTGCCACAAGCAGCTTTTCTATGACCGCTACGCCACATGGCCTGACGAGAAGAAAGAGTTTGTGGCAAACTTTCTGGAGCGGGAGTATCAGGTGGACAAGGCAGGCGCGCGGGAGGCGTTGTTTGGCCCGGAAGACGCGATGGACGAGCCGCAGCCGAGCGATGACATGATCGGCGCGGTCGGGCCTTGGGGTGCAATCAGGAGGCGCGGATGATCTTCGGAATTCTCAGATTGATGGTGATCGCCTTCGCCATCATGTTGGTGGTCTACTTCATTCTGTCCGCGTGGTCGCGGTCGGTGCGGCGCGGCAAGCTGGCGCAGGAATGGGATGAAGAGATCGCGACCGGCGACCGTGAAGCCTTCATCGAGGAAGGGCTTGAGGAATATGACGGCTCGCTCAGGCGCAAGCTGATCTTCGGCGTTTTTGTCGTCCCGTATCTGGTGATTGGCCTTCTGGTCTACATCGTTAATTTTCAGTAGGAGAGCGCTGATGTATATCGTGAAACGCGTGTTCTGGACGGCCTTCTGGGTGCTTCTGTTTGCCTTCCTGCACTACACTTTGCCGCAGCGCGACATCGTGCGCATTGTCGAGACCGAGGTTCGCCGTGTTGATTTCGGCGAGAACTCGATCTTCTGGGCGGGCGCGGATACCGGGCAGGATGCCACCGGCGTTAACCGTGATGTGCGCTTCATCAATACCCAGAAACGCGACACCTATTTGCTGGGGCTGATCCGCAAAGAAGGCACCCGCCCGATGGTCTACCGCAACGAGGATACGGGCTGGGGGTGGCCCCCATATTTCAAATTGGATTCCTCCAATCTGCAAACCGATGTGGCGGATCTGAAAAGCACCGCCGCCCAGCCGCAATGGGCGGTTCTGACCCATTACGGCTGGCGCAACGAGTTGCTGTCGATCTTCCCAAATGCCGTGGGCGTGCGTCCGATTGACAACCCGGATAAGGTCCTTATCCCCTGGTTCAACGCGATTATCCTGCTGGTTCTGGCGGGGCTGATGCTGGGCTTTTACCGTATGACCCAATGGTTCCGCCGCGAGAAGATTGACCCGATCGTGGATAGCGCGCAGGAGACCTGGGACGGCGTCGATGCCTATGCAGACGAGCGGCGCGCGGGGCTTCGTGGCTGGCTGGACAGCTGGAAAAGCAAACCCAAACGCTGACAGGTAGGCGAGAACAATATTACCCGGTCTTCAAGGGGGAATGGGCGGTTTTCTTTCCCATACCGAACCCACTTTCGGGCATTCATAAACAGCACAAGAGAGGAACCTGATCCGGTGTTGTTAGGGATCAAAGAAGGGGCACTGCCGTAAATTTTCTTTCCCCGAAGGTGTGCTGTCGCCCCTGAGCGTAGGTTTGTCACTCTATAGAGCCCGGGCCCTGTGCCCGGGTTCGTCGTTTCGAGGTAAGGCTATTCGCCGTAGAGCACCCAGATATTCTTGACCTCGGTTGCTGCCGCCAGCATGTCTTTCGAGGATGAGGGGCCCGGCGCGCTCAGCGTGCGTTTCAGGTTGCTGGCTGACTGCGCCTCGATCACCTCTGTCAGGGGCGAGGACGAAAAATTCCACACGGCGTCGATATCCATATGGCTGGCCAGATGTGGCGCAAGCTCCGCATGGCTGCCCGTGAGGATGTTCACCACCCCGGCAGGCACGTCGGAGGTTTCCAACACCTGAATGAAATCCGTGGCGGCCAAAGGGAAGGGCTCGGAGGCCGCAAGGATCACCCGGTTGCCCATCGCAAGCGCCGGGGCCAGCGTGGCGACGAGACCCGAAAGCGGGGCGTCATCGGGGCAGAGCGCGCCGATCACCCCCACGGGTTCTTTCATCGCCAGCGCCACGCCGCGGATCGGAACCCCGTGTACTTGTCCGTCATATTTGTCGGCCCATGCCGCATAGGTGAAGAGCTGCGAGACCGCTTTCCCGACCTCAGCGGCGCCGTTCTTGCCGGTCATGGATTTGATCCGGGCCTCAAATTCCGAGGCGCGGGCGGAGAGGTTCTCTGCCAGATAATAGAGGATCTGCGCCCGCAGATGCCCGGTGGTGCCTGACCAGGGCTTGGCGGCCTGAGCGGCCTCAACCGCATTGCGCAGGTCTTTGCGGTTTGCAAGGCTGACCTCGCCCAAGGCCTTGCCTTTGGGGCCATAGACCACCCGCGAATAGCCGCCATCCGGGCGGGCCTGCTTGCCGCCGATGTAAAGCTTGGCCGTGCGGTCAATCGGGTCAGACAGCGCACCGCTGCCGGTGAAGCTGTCGATCTTCGGAACAGGTTTTGCCGCCGTTTTGGGCTTGGTATAGCCCGCCAGACCTTCCCAGCCCCCCTCGCGCCCAAAGCCGCTTTCGCGCACGCCGCCAAAGCCTGCGGCCGCGTCCATCATATTGGTGCCGTTGACCCAGACGATGCCTGCGACCAGCTTGGGCGCGACGCCAAGTGCCAGATTTATGTTCTCAGTCCACAGGGTTGCCGCCAACCCGTAGCGGGTGTCATTTGCCATCTGCACGGCCTCCGCCGGGGTGCGGAAGGTGGTGGAGACGAGGACGGGGCCGAAGATTTCCTCCTGCATCAGGGGTGATGCGGTGTGCAGCCCGGTGATCAAGGTCGGTGGGTAGAAGCAGCCTTCGGGCGCGGTGGTTTGGAATATCTCGCCATCCGTATTGGCCGCAAGCATGTCGGTGATTGATTTCAGCTGAGCCGGGTCGACGATGGCGCCAACATCCATGCTTTTATCCAGCGGGTCGCCAATGCGCAGCTTTTCCATACGGGCCTTGAGCTTGGCATAAAACCTGTCCGCCACGCCTTCCTGCACCAAAAGCCGCGACCCTGCGCAGCAGACCTGACCCTGATTGAACCAGATCGCGTCGACCAACCCCTCGACCGCGCTGTCGAGATCGGCGTCATCAAAGACAATATAGGGCGACTTGCCGCCCAGCTC
>CALFWN010000174.1 GCA_937928335.1 uncultured Litoreibacter sp.
AAAACGGCGGGGAAAAGGACCGGTAAAACGACTGGCAAAACAGCCGGGCGGGGATCATTTCTCACTCGCGCCACGCCCGCAAACATTCTATAGAGAGACCGCTGCACTTCCCGGAGACGACCTGATGTCCAAAAACCTGTCCCCCATAGACAAAGCGAAATACGTCGCTGCCAAACGCGCAGTCAGCTATGTGGAGGACGGCATGAAAGTGGGGCTTGGCACCGGCTCCACCGCCGCGTGGATGGTCAGATGTCTGGGCGATATGGTGCGCCATGAGGGGCTGAGCGTCACGGGCGTTGCGACCTCGACCCGCACTGCGACACTGGCGCGTGAGGTGGGGGTGCGGGTCGTGACGCTGGACGAGGCCAAATGGCTCGACCTGACCATTGATGGCACCGATGAATTTGACGCCAATCTCAACCTGATCAAGGGCGGGGGCGGGGCGCTGTTGCAGGAAAAGATCGTGGCCACCGCATCCGACCAGATGATCGTGATTGCCGATCTGACCAAGCAGGTCGACACGCTGGGGGCCTTCCCGCTGCCGGTCGAGGTGATCCCCTTTGGCTGGCAGACCACCAAGGCGCTGATCGAGGAAACGCTGGTCAATCTTGATGTGCTGGGCCGCAGCTCGGCGCTGCGGATGAACAAGGACGCCCCCTATATTACGGATGAGGGCAATTACATTCTCGACCTGCAGCTGCGCCGCATCGGCAATGCCCGCCAGCTGAGCCTTGTGCTCAACCAGATCCCCGGCCTCGTGGAAAACGGGCTGTTCGTCGACATTTGTGACGTGGTTGTGATTGGCAATGGCGACGGGACCGTGGAAACCCGTGACATCAACAATGGCACGGTGGAGCATGACCAGATCGAGGTTGAGGAGACCGACAATCTGTTTGCCGACATTGCCGATTAGAAAGCCACCCCAGCAAGGCCTCGGCAGGGTCCGGGCGACGAGAAGGAATTTCCCATGAGCTTCGATTTTGATCTGTTTGTCATTGGTGGCGGTTCGGGCGGGGTGCGCGCCGCGCGGGTCGCCTCTGCGGAGGGTGCAAAGGTCGCGCTGGCCGAGGACAGCCGCCTGGGCGGCACCTGCGTCATCCGGGGCTGCGTGCCGAAAAAGCTGATGGTGTTTGCCTCAAGCTACCGCGCCGCGATGGGCGAGGCGCAGGATTACGGCTGGACCGTCCATGCCGGCAGCTTCGACTGGCCCCGCTTTCAGGGCAAGCTGAACAAGGAGCTGGACCGGCTGGAAGGCGTCTACCGCAGCCTGCTGACCAATTCCAACGTCACCATCTATGACACCCGCGCCCGGGTGAAGGACGCCCATACCGTGGCGCTGAACACCGGGGAGGAGGTCACCGCCAAACATATCCTCGTGGCCACAGGCGGCCGCCCGCAGCTGCCGGGGATGGATAATGACCATCTGGGCATCACCTCGGACGACATTTTTCATCTGCCCGAGCTGCCCAAGCGCATCCTGATTGTCGGCGGCGGCTTCATCGCCTGCGAATTTGCCTGCATCCTGAACGGGATGGGCGTGGATGTGACGCAATATTACCGCGGGGCGCAAATCCTGCGCGGCTTTGACGACGAGGCGCGCGGGCTGGTCTGCGAGATGATGACCCAGAAGGGGATCAAGCTGCATCTGGGAACCAATGTGGTGGAGCTGCGCCGGGAGGCCGATGTTGACGAGACCACCGGGATGCCCGTCTCGGACGCCGCCGCCGGGCTGACCCATGAGCAGGAGGCAGAGCTGCGCGCCAGACATGGCGCGGGCAAGGGCGGGCCGATCTGGGTCAAGGCCTCGAACGGGACGACGGAAGTGTTCGACCAGGTGCTCTTTGCCACCGGGCGGTCGCCGAATACCGGCGATCTGGGGCTGGAGAATACAGGTGCTGCATTAGGGCGCCGGGGCGAGGTGATCGTGGATGAGTACAGCCAGACCGCGCAGCCCTCGATCTATGCCATTGGCGATGTGACCAACCGGGTCAACCTGACGCCCGTGGCCATCCGGGAGGGCATGGCCTTTGTCGAGACCGTGTTCAAAGGCAACCCGACCAAGGTTGACCACGCGCTGATCCCCTCGGCGGTGTTCACCCAGCCGGAGCTGGGCACCATCGGCATGACGGAAGAAGAGGCCCGCGACCAGGAACCGGTCGATGTCTATTGCTCCTCGTTCAAGCCGATGCAGCAAAGCTTTGTGGGCCGGGAGGACCGGGTGATGATGAAGCTCATCGTGTCGCAGGCCACCGATGTCGTGCTGGGATGCCATATCGTGGCACCCGCAGCAGGTGAGATGATCCAGATGGTGGGCATCGCGGTGAAGATGGGGGCGACCAAGGCGCAGTTTGATCAGGTCTGCGCGGTGCATCCGACGATGGCGGAGGAGCTTGTGACCATGAAATCCCCGGCGCGCTCGGGGTGACATATGGCAGGCCGGGCTGCGCCAGATCCGGCACGAGGCTGGGCCTGCGGGGAAGAAACATGCTAGAACAAGCCTCTGGCAGGCGATTGCTGGGCCGGACGGGTTGATTTCGGGGCGGAAACGCCCAATTAAACAACTGAACTTAAGTGAGATGTTTTCGAAGGGATGGAGCTGAATGGCCGGTAACAATGGCGGACCGTGGGGCAGTGGCGGAAGCGGCGGCAATGGCGGTGATGATGACACAGGCTCGGGCGGTCGCGACGGCGGACGGGATCGTGGGCCAAACCGTGGCCCAAATCGCGGCAATGGCCGTGGACCGGGCGGCAATCAGCCCCAAATTCCCGAGATCGATGAGCTGGTGAAAAAAGGCCAGGAGCAGCTGCGCGTCCTGATGGGCGGCAGAGGCGGCGGCGGCACGGGCCAAGGCGGCTCCGGCGATGGGCCGGGCGGTTTCTCGCGCGGCACGCTGGGCCTGATTGGTCTGGGTGCTGCGGCGATATGGGTCTTCGCCTCCTTCTACACGGTCGCCCCGGAAGAGCAGTCGGTCGAATTGTTTCTGGGGGAGTATTCCTCAACTGGTAATCCCGGTCTGAACTTCGCACCCTGGCCTGTGGTCACTGCGGAGGTGATCCCCGTGACCCGCGAGCAGACGGAGGATATCGGCGTGGCCTCGCGCGGCGATGGTGGGCTGATGCTGACCACGGATGAGAACATCGTCGATATTGATTTTCAGGTGGTCTGGAACATCAATGACCCCGCGAAATTCCTGTTCAATCTGGCCGATCCGCGCGACACGATCCGTGCCGTGTCTGAATCGGCCATGCGCGAAGTGATTGCGCGTTCCGAGCTGGCCCCGATCCTGAACCGCGACCGGGAGCTGATTGCCGATGAGGTGCGCGAGCTGATCCAGGCGACGCTGGACCAATATGATGCGGGGGTGAATATCGTCCGTCTCAACCTCGACAAGGCCGACCCGCCACGCGAGGTGATCGACGCGTTCCGCGAAGTGCAGGCCGCCGAGCAGGAGCGTGACACGCTGCAACGCCGTGCGGATGCCTATTCCAACCAGGCGCTGGCAAAGGCGCGGGGCGACTCGGCCCAGCTTCTTGAACAGGCCGAAGCCTACCGCGCCCAGCAGGTCAATCAGGCCGAAGGTGAAGCGGCGCGTTTCACGGCCGTTCTGGAAGAATATCGCAAGGCCCCCGAGGTGACGCGCAAACGGCTCTGGCTGGAAACGGTGGAGCGGGTCTATGGCGCGACCGACAAGATCATTCTCGACAATAGCGGCGATGGCGGGCAGGGCGTTGTGCCCTACCTGCCGCTCAACGAGCTGCGCCGACCCGCAACTGAGGGGACAAACTGATGAGCAAGTCACTTATATCGCTGATCGGCGTCATCGCCCTTCTGTTTCTGGCTTTGTCCTCGATTTTCATCGTGGATGAGCGTGAGAAGGCCCTGGTGCTGCAATTCGGGCAAATCAAACGCGTGAAGGAAGACCCCGGTCTGGCCTTCAAGCTGCCGCTCATTCAGGAAGTCGTGCGCTATGATGACCGTATCCGCGCGCTGGACACGCCGCAGACGGAGGTGACGCCTTCGGATGACCGGCGTCTGGTGGTGGACGCTTTTGCCCGCTACCGCATCTCGGATGTGGTGCAGTTCCGGCAAGCGGTGGGTGTGGGCGGTCTGACCACCGCCGAGTCCCGTCTGGCCGGCATCCTGAACCCGGTGATCCGGGAGGTGCTGGGCGCCGAAGGCGTGACCTCGAACACCATTCTTTCGGCGGACCGGGTCCTGCTGGTCAACCGCATCACCACGCAGGCCCGCGCCCGCGCGCGCCCCCTGGGGCTGGAAGTGGTCGATGTGCGTCTGAAACAGACCAACCTGCCGGAGCAGAACCTTGAGGCGACATTCAACCGGATGCGCGCAGAACGTGAACGCGAGGCCGCAGATGAGCGGGCACGTGGGGAGGAAGCGGCACAGCGCGTGCGCGCGCAGGCCGACCGGACCGTGGTTGAACTGGTCTCGGAAGCCCAGAAAACCGCGGATATCATCCGCGGTGAGGCCGATGCCCGCCGCAATGCGATCTTCGGGGAAGCCTACGGCGCGGATGAGGAGTTTTTCGAGTTCCGCCGCACGCTGGATGCCTATGAGCGCGGGTTGCAAGGAAATAACTCTTCCTTTGTGATTTCTCCAAGCGACCCGTTCTTCAACTATCTGCGGTCTGATCAAGGCTCGCCCGCTGGGCAATAGCGCGCCGTGATGACACATATCCTTCTGGCCATAGGGCTGGTTCTGGTTGTCGAGGGGCTGGTGTTCGCACTGGCCCCTTCGCGTCTGGAGGAGCTGATCAAGGCGCTGGCCGATATCCCGCATGAGACCCGGCGGATGCTGGGCCTTGCCTGCATGGCGCTTGGCGTGGTGCTGGTCTGGCTGGCCAAAAGCGCGTTCGGGGGCGCGTTCGGAGGCTGAGCTTCGGGCCTGTTGGCCGGGGTGGCATTTGAGTATTTGCAACCAAATGGAGACAGGGCCTGTGCGCCTTCAGGCAAGGCGGGCCCGCGTTAACCTTAACGGTATGAGGCAATGGCTGCGCAGGGGGCAGGGCCGTGCGCGGCGACAAAAGGCAGCAGGGGCTTTCGATGCTTTGCCAAATCGCGCAACGGCCCTATAGTTCAGGCAGAGTTTATGCAGGCCGTGTTACAGAGGCTCACGTCCTGTTGACGACAAGCGAGGGGGGCCACCGTTGCAATTGCGCGGAAACTGCCCACCTTAATTTCCATCAGTGCGGGGGCGCAGGCGTAAGTGCACCCGTGCCACCTAGATAAATCTGAACTGGAGGAGCATCGCAGTGAACGCTCACGTCATTTCCCAAGAATTGAGACAGGCGGCCCGACCGGTGCGCAGCCTGCAGGTGCTGGCCCTGGGGCTGGTTCTTGCCCTGGCGCATACCATATCCGCCCGCGCCGAGATGCCCGGCAGCTTTGCCGATCTGGCCGAGATGGTCAGCCCGTCCGTGGTCAATATCACCACATCGACCACCGTGGCAGGCGTCAATCAGGGGCCGCGCCCGGTGGTGCCGGAAGGCTCGCCGCTGGAAGATTTCTTTCGTGATTTCATGGACCGGCAGGACCGGGGTCAGCGGCCGCGCCAATCCTCGGCGCTGGGCTCGGGCTTTGTGATCTCTGAGGATGGCTATATCGTCACCAATAACCATGTGATCGACAAGGCCGACGAGATTCAGGTCGAGTTCTTCTCGGGCGAGATGCTGGAGGCGGAGCTGATCGGCACCGACCCCAAGACCGACATCGCACTGCTGAAGGTGGACAGCCCGACCCCGCTGCCCTTCGTGCCTTTTGGCGACAGTGATGTGGCCCGGGTGGGCGACTGGGTGATGGCTGTGGGCAACCCGCTGGGGCAGGGGTTCTCTGTCTCTGCCGGGATTATTTCGGCCCGCGAGCGGGCGCTGTCTGGTGCCTATGATGATTTTATCCAGACTGATGCCGCGATCAACAAGGGCAATTCCGGCGGCCCGCTTTTCAATGTCGAGGGCGAGGTGATCGGTGTGAATACCGCGATCCTGTCCCCCACCGGCGGCTCTATCGGTATCGGCTTTTCAATGGCCTCCAATGTGGTGACCAATGTGGTCGACCAGCTGCAGGAATTTGGCGAGACCCGCCGGGGCTGGCTGGGCGTGCGCATTCAGGATGTGTCCGAGGATGTGGCCGAGGCGCTTGAGCTGAGCTCTGCCGTTGGCGCTTTGGTAACGGATGTGCCGGAGGGTCCGGGCAAAGAAGCCGGGATCGAGGCGGGCGACGTGATCCGCACCTTTGACGGCAATGTGGTCAAGGACACCCGCGAGCTGGTGCGTATCGTCGGCAATACCGATGTGGGCAAGGCTGTGGATGTGGACATCATCCGCGAGGGCGAAGAAATCACGCTGGCCGTGACGCTTGGCCGCCGTGAAGAGGCCGAGGCCAGCGCCGTGCCGGTCGCCATCGACAAATCCGACGTGGCCGAGAAAACCGTGATGGGCATGACTGTGGCGGTGCTCAATGGCGAGCTGCGCGAGCAGCTGGGGCTGGCGGAGGATGCCACCGGGCTGGTGGTCAAAGAGGTGGCCGAGGATAGCGACGCCTTTGAAAAGGGCCTGCGCGCCGGTGATCTGGTGGTCGAGGCCGGCCAGCAAAAGGTCGAAGGCGTGGCCGATCTGGAGGCACGGATTGCAGAGGCAAAGGATGCAGGCCGCAAATCGCTGCTGATGCTGATCCGCCGCCAGGGTGATCCACGTTTCCTGGCGCTGTCACTGGACGAATAGACCTGCCACCCTGCGCCCGGTGAGGGCGCGGAGGTTGGGTAAGGCTGGAACTGAGAAGGGCGCTCCGCACGGGGCGCCCTTTTTTGTGTTTTGTGGGATCGCCTTGGTCCTGCGGCCGGGTCAGCCCCCTGTTTCGGGTCCGTCCTGCAGCACCGCTTCGACCTCCAGGTCAATTGCGGCCCCCAGCGCCTCGTCCTCGGTCGGGGGCAGGTCGATGGCGACCAGCCCCAGCTGCTGCGCGCTGGCAAGGCTGAGCACGTCGCTGTCGAGCCCGCGATCTTGCTGAAAGAGCCGCAGCGAGTCGTGTGTTGGCGCATCCAGTACCCCGTTTGCGGGGCCGCCATAATAGGCCCGCGCGGTCAGGGCGCGTTGCAGGCTCATCACGAAAGCCGGGGTGAGGGCTGCGTCGCACACCCGCTCGAACCAGCTGCCCTCGCCGGTGCTGACCGTCCTGGGCGCGGTGACGTTACGGTAAATGGCGGGTGACAATTCGGTGCCATCTTCGTCAAACACGGCCTCTTGCACGATCACGGTCTGCTGGACCAGCTCGGTGGTTGAGGGGCCGACCACCTGGCCCCAACATGCGTCACTATTGCCTGCGGGCGGCGCTGCGGCGGTGATGGTGGGAATGAGCGGCGCATCCGGGCCGCGCGTCACACCGCTGCCAGAGATGGTCTGACAGGCGCTCAGGGCCAGCGTTGCAAGCATCGCAACAGGGGGGGCGAGGGGACGGGGTCTGGTCATGCTGCTCTCATTCTGCCGGTCTTTGCGCCGGGCTGCTTGCGGTCGAGTCTACCTCCCTTGTGCCCCCAATCAAGCCTTATCTGCGATGCGCTTTGGGCCGGGCGGGAAACCGGGTGCGAATGGGGGCTGGAAAAGCGCCACAAGCTGGCCTAGATCCAGTGGAACCGATTGCATCAAGGACCCAAGAAAAAATGGCGAAAATTACCTATATCGAGCATGGCGGCAAAGAACATGTCGTGGATGTGGCCAACGGGCTGACCGTCATGGAAGGCGCGCGCGACAACAATATTCCGGGCATCGAGGCCGATTGCGGCGGCGCCTGCGCCTGCTCGACCTGCCATGTCTATGTGTCGCCCGACTGGGTTGAAAAGCTGCCCGCCAAGGACAGTATGGAAGAAGACATGCTCGATTTCGCCTATGAGCCGGATGCCGCCCGCTCGCGGCTGACCTGCCAGCTGAAAGTCACTGACGCGCTGGACGGGCTGGTGGTGCAAATGCCCGAAAAGCAGATTTGATCACAGCGTTTTCCAACAAGGCGCGGCGTCTGCCGTCCCGCCTTTGGCCCGGCCCCGCCCGCCGCGCAGTGCTGGCCCTGGCGCTTCTGGCCAGCGGCGCAGGCGCTCAGGCCGATATTCTGGGCGCCGAATATGCAGACCCCACCACGCGCTATGCGCATGGCGTGCTGGGCGATGCGGTCGAATATGGCACGCTGGTCATTCACACCGACCGGATGGACGGGCTGAGCCTGCGCATGGTGCTGCCCCAGGACCGGGTGTTCGAGGATTTGGCCCCGCGGCTGATTGATGTTGATGCGGATGGCGATCTGGAGGTGGTTGTCGTCGAAAGCCAGGCCCGCACCGGCGCAGCACTTGCCATCTATGATGACACGGGCAAGATCGCAACCACCCCCCATATTGGCACGCGCAATCGCTGGCTCGCCCCTATCGGGGCTGCTGATTTTGACGGGGACGGCCATATCGAGCTGGGCTATATCGACCGCCCGCATCTGGCCAAGACGTTGCGGCTTTGGCGCTTTATTGACGGCGAACTGCGCGAGGTTGCGACCCTTGGGGGCCTGACAAACCACCGGATCGGCGAGGATTTCATCTCGGGCGGCCTGCGCGACTGTATGGGCGCGCCCGAAATGGTCGTGGCCAGCGCAAACTGGCGGCAAGTGGTGGCTGTTCGCTTTGACGGAACCGGCCTGCTGGCCAAAGAGATCGGGCCGTTTTCGGGGCCTGCCAGCTTTGACGCGGCGATGGCATGCCAATGAGGCCGGTGCTGGCCTGCCTGCTCGGCGCATGGGTGTCGACAGGCGCTGCGGCGCAGGAAAAGATCACCCCGCAGGCCTTTCTGGACCGCGCCGTTGGCAACACCCTGACCT
>CALFWN010000175.1 GCA_937928335.1 uncultured Litoreibacter sp.
CCCGGCACGCCAAAGACATATTTCACGCCCTCCCTTTCGAGCGCCTGCACAAAAAGGTCAGAGGCTTTGGTTGTCGGTGCAGATTTTGGTGCCATTCGATGTTCTTTCAGACTTGGATCATGTTGTGTCAAAGGGGTCTCCCGCTGATGCGCCCAAACACCCTCTCAAGATGCAACCGCACGGATGCGGTGGCGGCGGGCAAGGTCGGCATATGTCAGCATGAGCGGCCTCGGCGCATTCAGGAAGGGACGAGGCCATAATACGTCATCGCCACGAACGCGTATTTCGAGAAATTAGATTAGCATGTTCTTGCGAAATCGGCGCAAGACCCGGCATCGCGCGCCAGCCGGTCAGAGCCAACTCCGCTAAGGCCAACTCCGGCGGCGGGTCACGCAGTCAAGGCCCTCTGGCCTCAGGCGGAGCCTGATCTGAGCATCCACAAGGCCTTTTCGTGCCATGTCAGCCGGTCCGTCAATATGCCTGCCGTGACGTCGTCAACAGCATTTTCCGCGTCCTTGAAGGCATCGCGCAGACAATCGGCAAGGGCGCTGTGGCCCTCTATCAGCCTTGCCACCATGTCGTCAGAGGACTGCACCATCTCCGCTTCCGGCTCGCCTGCAAGCGCCATCAATTCTGCCACGGTTCCGGGGGCCGATGCGCCTAGTGCGCGAAGCCGTTCCGCCACCTCGTCCAGCGCTTCCCACATGTTCGAATATTGGTCTTCGAACAATTCATGCAGTTTGAGGAATTGCGGGCCCTTGACGTTCCAGTGATAGCCATGCGTCTGAACATACAGACGGAAGGTTTTGCCCAAAACCACCTTTAAGCTCTCAATATGTAAATGGTTCTCGGCCGTCATCATGCACCCATTATGTCAGAGAGGTTATAGCTAGCGAGCTATTATTATTAACTATAGGGTAAATCGGGCGAGGTGTTAGTCAAGGGTAGCTCAAGAATAATTGTTCTCGCCCCGCTAAGCTGCCGAATTTGGGCGATTTTCTGCAAGCGATGCCGCAATTTTAGGCAGAGTTCAAGCAGCTTGACCCGTCGCTTCTTGCTGATACGCCAGATCAAAAACCGCTGGAATTCTGCCTCTCAATAGACGACGCGAAACCCCAGATTGCCGGGCGGCAAACCGCCGCCGCAGCTGGCGTTTCCGGGGTCGCGGACCAGCTCGGAGAGCACGGCCAGATGTGCGCCCATCACCACGCGCCCGCCGCCGGTGCAGGCGGAGGTTAACGCCCGCGCATCCGTGGCGGCACAGCTTGTGGCCGTCCATTCCCAGACATTGCCCTTGAGGTCCTGAATGCCGTTGGTGTTGTGGCCAAAGCTGCCAGCGGCCTGTGTCCGGTTATCTGACAAAGGCGCGGTGATGTCGTAATCTGCGGCCCATGCCATTCGCGGGTCGGTGAACAGTTTTTTCTTGGGGGCGGGGGCGTCCTCGGCGGCCAGTTCCAGCCATTCCGCATGATCGGGCAGCCGTACCGCCATACCCATCTGCTCGGACAGCCAGCCCAGATATTTTTGCGCATCAAACCAGTTGACCCCGGTGACCGGATGATGCGGCGAGGCACCCTTTGGCATACGAAGCTTGGGGCAAACCTCTGCGTCAACGCAAGGCTGCCACTGGCGCCAGGTGACCTCGCTGGCGGCGGTCTGCAACGCGCGGCCATCCTGCATCTCTACCGGTACAAAGACCGGCCAATCGGCGGCATCGGCCACGACCGGGCGCGAGGCGACATTCGTGGCCGCGACCGCAAGGAAGGCTGTTGTGCTGATCCCGAGACCGATCAGCGCAATATCCCATTTTCCGATCATTTCATCGGCCCGATATAGACCTGTTGCATCAGCTCGTCATTCCACTCGCCGGTGACAACGACATGGCCTGCCGCGCCAAGCTCGACCGCCTCGATCAGGTTGTGATTGAGATAGGCGTAAACGCCGGGTTGCAGGAAGGTATACATCGCCGCCCCGGCAGAGCCGCCGCGCACCAGCATCGTCTCCAGATCCCGCAGGGGCGGTGACACGAAGGAGCCAGTTTCCCAGGCATAATCCAGATGCCCGCCGATCAGATGTGGGCGCGAGTCGCGGTTGGCTGTGACATGCACAAACATCACCGTTTCGCCGACCTCCGACATCATCGCATTCTCGCCTGTCAGCGCGCCGACACGGCCGTTGAACACCACATGGCTGGGCACGAGGGTCTTCATCTCCTCGATCCAGTCTCCCAGATCCTCGCCTGCATCCACATAGGTCTTGAAATCACCGTTTTCGTCGCGCGGGACATAGAAGTCGTTTTCGCCGACGTAATACATCTTGTCATAGGTCAGCAGCTCTCCGTTTTCATCCTTGATCCCGTCGCGCGGGAGCACGGTGATTGCGCCGGTCATCCCATGTGTGACGTGATAGGGCGTCATCGAGCCCTCAGGCGCGCAATGGTAAAGGAACGTCCCGGTCTTGGTTGCCCGGAACCGCATGGTCGTTTCCTCGCCCGGCGCGATTGTCGTGATACCCGCGCCGCCCAACGCGCCGGTTGCGGCGTGCAGGTCGATATTGTGCTCCATCAGGTTGGTTGCCGGGTTTTTCAGGGTCAATTCGACCACGTCGTCTTGATGGACAATCAGCATCGGCGCCGGGATGGAGCCATTATAGGTCAGCGCGACAATGCTTGTGCCATCCCCGTCCAGCACCCAGGATTTTTCCTCGACGACCAGCTCGATCTCGATGATTTTGGGCTCGCCCTTTGCCACCTGATCATGCTCCGGCACATTTGGCGGCAGGACCAGCTCCTGTCTGACACGCTCCATATCCGCCAGGGGATCAACCTCGCCCGAGACCATTGCCTCGTCAAACGGGGTGTCGCCGTGGCTCATGATATTGCTGTCGGTGGCCGCCGCTTCCTGTGGGGATAATGTGGAGAGATAGGCAATCACATCCCGGCGCTGCTGCGCGTCGTCCAGCTTGAACGACATGCGCGTCCGCGCCGCCGGGTCGCCGGTCTGCGCGCGGATAAAGTCACGCGGGTTGGCGAGCCACTCAAAGATGGTCTCGGCGGACCAGACCAGCCCGCCTTCGCCCGCGCTCATCAGGCTGTTGCTGTATTTATACCCCTCAAACGAGGCCGTGGGCCGCCCCACAACACCGTTGAGAACAGGCCCCGTGGCATTCTTTGCGCCTTCGCCCACGCGGTGGCAGCTCGCGCATTTGCGAAAGACCTTCTCGCCGGCCACCGGGTCACCGTCCTGCGCCGAGGCCGCCATCGGGACAGCCAGCAGATATAGCGGTAAGACGGCCATTCCCAATACGTGCTTGATAAGGGCTAGGTGGTTCATGATGTCCTCCAAAAAGGGTTGAGCGTCAGCTCGGGGCAGGGTCAGCGGGCCGCAGTCAGGCCATCCCCGCCCAGCCTATGGCCCGGCGCCGGGGGGGATCTTTCAAGTTCTGTTGGCGATCCCATATTCTTGCTGGCTGCCGCGCAAAGCCGCCGATGCGGGGGCAGATATCAGCTCACACACATGCTCACACGCAGGATTTTGAAACTTCATTCGGTATTTGAAAGAATGCCCGCCGCCCCCCGGTCCAGGGTGCGAAAAGGGGATGGCGCCGTCCCCCGGCTTCGTTCGAGCCGCAACAACCGGAATAAGTATTGGTGGACCCTATGGATTTTGACGCCTTTTTTGAAACCGCATTGACCGGGCTGCGCGAGGCAGGCAATTACCGCAGCTTCAACGATATCGAGCGTCATTGCGGGGACATGCCCCGGGCCAGCCGCTATTGTGTGAACGGGGAATGCAGTGACATTACCGTGTGGTGCTCCAATGATTATCTCGGGATGGGGCAGCACCCCGCCGTCATCCAGGAGATGAAAGATGCGCTTGAGCGCTGCGGCGCAGGCGCGGGCGGCACCAGAAACATCTCCGGCACCAATCACTATCACGTCATCCTCGAACAGCTGCTGGCAAAGCTGCATGGCAAGCAATCCGCGCTGCTGTTCACCTCCGGCTATGTGTCCAATTGGGCGACGCTGGGCTCGCTGGCCTCGCGGATACCGGGCATGATTGTCTATTCGGACGAGCTGAACCATGCCTCCATGATCGAGGGGCTGCGCCATGCAAGATGCGAGAAACGGATCTGGAAACATAACTCCCCCGAGGATCTTGAAAGGCTGATGCAGCAGGATGATCCTGCCGCCCCCAAGATGGTCGCCTTTGAAAGCGTCTATTCTATGGATGGTGACATCGCCCCCATTGCCGAGATCTGCGACGTCGCGGATAAGTTTGGCGCGATGACCTATCTCGATGAGGTCCATGCGGTCGGGATGTATGGCCCGCATGGCGGCGGCATCGCCGAGCGCGAGGGCCTCATGGACCGCATCTCGATCATTGAAGGAACACTGGGCAAGGCGTTCGGCGTGTTGGGTGGCTATATCACCGGCTCGGACAAGATGTGCGACTTCGTCCGTTCCTTTTCATCCGGCTTCATTTTCACGACCGCGCTGCCACCCGCAATCGCGGCGGGGGCGGCGGCCTCGATCCGGCACCTGATGGGAAGCGATATCGAGCGGATGCGCCACCAGAACCGGGTGCGCGAGGTCCGCCAGCAGCTGGACCATGTGGGCATCCCGCATCTGGACAATCCAAGCCATATCATCCCGGTGATCGTGGGCGATGCCAAGAAATGCAAATGGATATCGGACCTGCTGCTCGATCAATACGGCATCTATGTGCAGCCGATCAATTACCCCACAGTGCCGCTTGGCACCGAGCGGCTCCGCATCACGCCCTCGCCGCTGCACAGTGATGAAGATATCCGCCATCTGGTATCGGCGCTCAGCGAGATCTGGTCGCAATGCGCGCTGGCTCGGGTCGCGGCCTGATCGGCTGACGCCTCGGCTGGCATCACTGCCAGAGGCGCGGCCAAGGCCGGAGCGCTGGCTCTGATGCAAATACCGGCGCTGATGGGCTGCACCCCAAACGGGCCGCCGGACCACAAGATGCTGCCATCATTGGAAGGAAAAACCATGCGTGTCGCCGACCAGATTCTGGAAATTCTCTCCTGCCACGGGGTACGTCAAATCTTTGGCGTGCCGGGGGATGCGATCAATGATTTCACCTTCGCCGTCTCGCGCCGCGATGATATGGAATTCATACTTGTCCGCCACGAGGAGGCGGGCGCGTTCATGGCCGCCGCGCAGGCAAAGCTGACGGGGCGGCTGACCGCCTGTATGGGAACCGCCGGGCCGGGTGCGGTGCATCTGCTCAACGGGCTCTATGACGCAAAACAGGATCACGCGCCGGTCATTGCCATCACCGGTCAGGTTGCCACCGAATTCATCGGGACCGGGCATCCGCAAGAGATCAACAGCGAACAGCTGTTTGGCGATGTTGCCGAGTTTACCCAAACCGTCATGGTCCCCGATCAGGCGCTCAAGCTCACGCTTGAGGCCTGCAAGGCCGCGCTCTCGGCAGGGGGTGTCAGCCATATCTGCGTGCCCACAGATGTCGCGGGCAAGAAGGTCACCAAGTTTCGCCAGGACCTCGATCTGGGCTCTGAGCTGGGGCAGACCAGACCCTGCGCCCCGTCGCTCGACAAGGCGCTCGACCTGATCGCCAAGGCCCGCAAACCCGCCATTCTGGCCGGTATCGGGGCGGCCTCAGCAGGCCCTAAAGTGCTGGCACTGGCCGAACGCCTCAACGCACCGATTGTCAGAACCCTGCGGGCCAAGGACTGGATTGACGAGCAGGAACGGCTCTGTGTCGGCGGGCTCGGTTTGCTCGGCTCCTCCACCGGCTCTTCCGTGATGGAGAAATGCGATCTGCTGATCCTGGCAGGCAGTGATTACCCATATGTCACCTTCTATCCCACAAAGACCTCGATCATTCAGATCGAGCCCGACCCGCGCAGGATGGGCAGGCGCGCGCCGATTGCCGCGCCGCTGCATGGCCATGCCGAACCCACATTGGACATGCTGCTTGAGAAGGTTGAGGCCAAGCCTGACAGCAGCTTTCTCGACGGCATTCTGAAAGAAAAGGACAAGGAGCGGAAAGCCTACAGGAAACCGGAAACCTCGGATGCGACCCCGATCAAGCCCCAGCGCGTCATGGCGGAGCTGTCGGAGGCGGCACCGGATGATACGATCTTTCTCTGTGATGTAGGCACCACAACCGCGTGGTCTGCCCGCCATCTCAGGGTAGGCCCCGACCAGCGCTTCACCCTTTCGGCCTCCTATGCCTCGATGGCCTTCGCTTTGCCCGGTGCGATCGGTGCGCAACTGGCCTATCCTGACCGGCCCGTTGTGGCGATTGCCGGTGACGGAGGGTTCGCGATGCTGATGGCCGATCTGGTCACCGCCACCCGCTATGAACTTCCGATTACCTGTGTCGTCTTCGAGAATAACAGTCTGGGCTTCATCGCCCTTGAACAGGAAGCAAAAGGGCTGCCCAAACACTCGATTGATCTGGTGAACCCGGATTTCGTCAAATTCGCAGAGGCCTGCGGCGCGCGCGGCTTCCGCGTCACCCGGCCCGACGCCTTGGCCGCAACGCTGAAAGAGGCAATTGATCACCCCGCGCCAGCCGTGGTGGTGGTGGAGGTTGACCCTGACGAGCTGATCATTCCGCCGCGCATTTCCGCCGAACAGGCTCTCAATTTCGGTCTGGCCAAGATACGCGAAGTGCTGGAATAGCCGCCATCAGGCGGGCGCTGTCGGCGACACTCCCCAAGCCCTGTCGGCACTGCTGTCTTCAG
>CALFWN010000176.1 GCA_937928335.1 uncultured Litoreibacter sp.
CGTGATGAACCCGATCGGGCTGAAATGCGGGCCCACCATGACCACCGGGCATCTCAAGTCGCTGATGTCCACGCTGAACCCCGATAATGATCCGGGCCGCCTGACGCTGATCGCGCGGTTCGGCGCGGGCAATGTGGGGGAGCATCTGCCACGCCTGATCAAAGCGGTGCAGGAAGAAGGCGCCAACGTGGTCTGGACCTGCGATCCGATGCACGGCAACACGATCAAATCGACCTCGGGCTACAAGACCCGGCCCTTCGATTCCGTGTTGCGCGAGGTCCGCGAATTCTTCGCCGTGCACAAGGCCGAGGGCACCGTCCCCGGCGGTGTGCATTTCGAGATGACCGGCGCGGATGTAACAGAATGCACAGGCGGTGTCCGTGCGGTTACAGACGAGGACCTGTCGGATAGGTATCACACAGCATGTGACCCGCGCCTCAACGCATCCCAGTCGCTTGAACTGGCGTTTCTGGTGGCCGAAGAGCTGTCAGACCGGGCCAGCGCGCAGAAACGCGCGGCAGGCTAGGGCGGGCTAAGGCAGGCTAGGGCGCTTACTTCACAACGCGCAGATACGGCACGCCGGTCGGCGTGTCGGTGACGCGCTCCTGTGCCGTGTTCAAGGCAGGTTTCGTGGCAAATGGTGTCGCGGCCTCGGCAAAGCCCGCATTGGCCGGGATCTTGGTCTCTTGGTAAATGCGGGCGCCGGTCTTGAGGCAGGTCCGCTCGACATGATCGACGCTGAAGCGTCGTGGCGGGATGCCGACAATGCCTTCCGTCACAAAACAACCCATCGCGCGGTCCACCTCGCCGGTGTCGCCTTTCAGGGGCAGAACAAGCAGTCGGCCCCGCATGGCCGGTGCATGGGGCGGGGCGGAGCTGAGCTGGTAGTCCTGAACCTCGGGCGTGCCAAACATCTTCTCCAGCGTCGCGCTGAACGCCGCACGTCCGGCGGGCTCAATGACAGATCGCACATGCATCCCGCGCAGCTCCATCCCCATCAGCTCATTGAGCGCCATTCCGGCAACCCGGAACCGGGTGTCACCCGCATTCTGGCGGTCCAGAATGAAGCAGCACTCAAGAAAAGAAGACATATCGCGCGGGTCCACCTCAGAGCGCAACGGCATCAGACGCCCTGCGCGCAGGGCGTCCCAATAGCGTCTGATCTCGGCAATCGGCGGGTGGGTCATGGCGTCGTGATAGGTCCCGAACTCTAGAATATTCTGTGAGGCTTTCGCGGGTGAGGCTTTCGCAGGCGGGGCGGTTTCCGCCGGGGCGGGGGCGTTGGGGTCGAAAGACATCGTGTTACCTCAAATGTTGCGAAACATCCCTCCCCACGAAAGACGCTGAATTGGATCGCAGCATTCAAACTGGCTTTCGGCCTAGCTGCGAGTTCTTAACGTCTCCTTAATATGGCTGATTTGAATGAAATTGCATCTTGCGAAAGTGTTAAACGGTTAATGGTGCCCCGCATTGCCCTTGCAGCGCCTGTGTTGTTTAAAGAGGCCAAAGTGAGGGGATAGGACATGGTTCAGTCAATGACAGGGTTTGCGGCCCGCTCCGGTGTGGCCGCTGGCGTCAGCTGGACGGTCGAGATCAGGGGCGTGAACGCCAAGGGCCTCGATATCCGGGTCCGTGCGCCTGAACGGATGACAGGCTTTGACCAGACCCTGAAAACCCGGCTGCAAAAACCGCTGACCCGCGGCAATATCAACGTCTCCGTCCGCACAGAGCAAGAGGCGGGCGCGCAGGCTGTCCAGATCAACGAAGACATGCTGGACGGTGTGTTGAAGGCGCTGATGACAACCGAGGCCCGTGCCAGAGATGCGGGCGTCGAGCTTCGCCCGGCCTCTGCCACCGATCTGATGTCCCTGCGCGGCGTGATTGGCAGCGGCGATGACAGCGCCGCCATCCCGCCCGAGGCGGAGGTGATGAAAACCGCAGACGCAGCACTTGCCGATTTCATCGAGATGCGCACCCGCGAAGGCGCCGCCCTGAAAACCGTTCTCGAAGACAGCCTTGCAAGCGTCGAAGAGCTTGTGCGCCAATCCGCCCGGATCGCGGAGGATCGCAAAGGCGCGGTCGCGGCGAGCCTGAAATCCAATCTGGCCATTGTCATGAACAATACTGACGGCGCGGATCCGGACCGGGTGGCGCAGGAACTAGCCCTGCTCGCGGTCAAGGCCGATGTCACCGAAGAGATCGACCGCCTCAGCGCCCATGTCGCGGCCGCCCGCGCGCTTCTGTCTGAGGGAGGTGCGATGGGGCGCAAGCTCGATTTCCTCATGCAGGAGTTCAACCGGGAGGCCAACACGCTTTGCTCCAAATCCGGCTCGACCGAGCTGACCCGCGTGGGTCTTGACCTCAAAGCGCTGATTGATCAGATGCGCGAGCAAGTCCAGAACGTGGAGTAGACCCAGATGGCCACCAGACGCGGCATCCCGATCATTCTGTCCTCACCTTCCGGCGCGGGCAAATCCACGCTCTCCAAGCTGTTGATGAAATGGGACCCGACGATCAGCTTCTCTGTCTCCGCCACCACACGCGCCCCGCGTGTGGGCGAGGAAGACGGGCGCGAATATTACTTTCGCACCCGCGACGAGTTCCAGCAGATGGTCGCGGGTAACGAGATGCTCGAACATGCCGAGGTGTTCGGCAATTTCTACGGCTCTCCTCTGGGCCCCGTCGAGGACGCGCTGCAAGCCGGCCGCGATGTGATCTTTGACATCGACTGGCAGGGCGGTCAGCAAATTCGTGGCTCCGCGCTTGCTGCCGATCTGGTCACGATCTTCATTCTGCCTCCCTCGATTGCCGAACTGGAAAAACGTCTCCGGGCCCGCGGGCAGGACAGCGACGAGGTGATTGCCGACCGGATGACCAAAAGCGCGGGCGAGATCAGCCATTGGGCGGAATATGATTACTGCATCATTAACCACGACATCTCCGACAGCGAGGCACAGCTTAAGGCAATCTTAACGGCTGAACGGCTCAGGCGCACAAGACAGTCGGGATTGGTCGATTTCGTGCGCGATTTAAATGTACAATTTGGGGAACGGGCCAAATGAAAATGTACAAATTGGGACAAAACGCCCCTCAGCTGCCTGAAAGCGGTGATTTCTGGGTGGCACCCGATGCCAATCTGATCGGGCAGGTGATCTTGCAAGACGCCACCTCCATCTGGTTCGGCGCCACGCTGCGCGGTGATAATGAACCGATTATCGTGGGCGAAGGCTCTAATATTCAGGAAAACAGCGTGTTGCACACCGATATGGGAAGCCCGCTCACCATCGGGAAAGGCTGCACAATCGGCCATAAGGCAATGCTGCATGGCTGCACCATCGGCGATGGCAGCCTGATCGGCATGGGCGCCACGGTGCTCAACAACGCGGTGATCGGCAAAGACTGTCTGATTGGCGCAGGGGCCTTGATCACCGAAGGCAAGATCATCCCCGATGGCACGATGGTTCTGGGCGCGCCGGGCAAGGTCATTCGGGAGCTGAATGAGCAGGAAAAACAAGGGCTTGTCGCCTCTGCTTTAGGGTATCAGGCCAATATGCGCCGCTTCCGTGCGGAGCTGAAACAGCTTTAGAATCTGAGCGAGACCGCGCTGTCGGAATGACCCACCTGTGGCGGCTGCCCAATCGCCTCAAGCGCTGCTTTCAGCAATACAAACTGGATCTGGGTCGACCCGATAACCACATCGCTTTCCCTTGTCAGGCTCGCCCATAGTGCCGGGTCGAACTTGATCACCGGGCCGTAGGCGTGCAGCTGCCAATTGCCTCGATCCGCGTTGATCACGATGTTGCCGCCCTGCGGCAGCGCGGTTTCGATACACATCAGGGCCAGAAAAGCCACTTTGGCCTCCGTGCGTGACGGATCCGAAGGCGGCTCCCAGCGCACGGTCAGACGCCCGCCGCCATAGCAGCC
>CALFWN010000177.1 GCA_937928335.1 uncultured Litoreibacter sp.
AGTTGGGATGCTTCGATCTGCCATTGTCGGGATATGAGCGCAATTACCACTACCAGAGAGACCAAAATGGGTGAATTGATCAGCATTCAGCACTACTTTCGTAGCATCGCAGATAATTCGGCCGATTGCTTTAGAGCCGTGGAGAAATTTACACTGGCATCGGAGCAAGGCGTCTATTTCGACTTTATCGACTACACGACGGATCTGCGGACAAGCAGCCATACCTCGCCCGAGCACTGCAAAGAAATTGTCGCCGAGTGGATCAGCGCGATTTCGAACTTATTTCATAAAAACGCCTATCTGCGGAGTGCGCATCCCGACGCCGGGCATCGCCGGGCCGGGGGATGGTGATGCCCAGCGCCTGCGGCTTGATGTCGGGCAAATGATGCGTGCTCGGGCCCTTCAATCGGGTCCTTCAAGTTGACGTAGCGGGAACACATCACGGGAAAGTTTAAAAGAAACTCTTTCTTTTTGAACGCCATCCTTCCTAATCAGGGGAAAATATTTCTTGAAGGGACAGAAGCATGACCTACGAACGCCCGATCTTGGCATTGGCTGCTGGCCTGTTTGCCAGCGCCGCCACTGCTGGCGATTTTGTGGTGGGTCTTGGCCCGACCGATTTCGACGATACATCCGTGAACGCACTGGAGCTGGAATATCACACCGATCCGATCTGGAACTTTCGGATCGCCGATGTCTCGGTGGGTGGCGCGGCCATCATCTATGACGAGGGCAGCTTTTTCGTGGGCGCAGGCGTGTCCGCCGTGCGGTCGCTGAAAAACAACTGGTTCATCGAGGCAAGTTTCATGCCCGGCTATTACGACAATAACGAGCCCGAAACGGATCTGGGCAATGACCTGGAATTCCGCTCCATGATCGGCTTTGGCCGGGAGTTCTCGAACGGAACACGGGTGTCTCTGGGCGTGTCGCACATCTCTAATGCCAGCCTCGGGGACAGCAACCCCGGCGTCAACACCCTGACGCTGCGCTTCCGCTTCTAGGCCGCCGGGCGCAGCAAGAGGGCTGACCCGGCAAGGACGCTGATGCTGTGCCGGGCATCGCCGGGCCGGGGGATGGCGACCTGATGCTTCTTGGGCAGCGCTTTGGCACATCTGCCATAGCGGCGCTGCACCAGACCCACCAAATCGGCAGAACAAAAGAAAAAGCCCCACTCTTTCGAGCAGGGCCTCTCATCAGATATCAAACCGGCCTTACAGACCGGTGCTCACGTCAATCGTGTTGCCCTCTTCGAGGGTTACATAGGCCTTTTTGACGTCCTTGCGCTTGCCGAGTTGGCCCCGGAAGCGCTTGGATTTGCCTTTGGTGATCGTCGTGTTGACCGCTTTGACCTTCACTCCAAAGAGGTTTTCGACGGCCTCCTTGATCTGTGGTTTATTGGCCTCGATCGCCACTTCGAACACAACCGCATTGGCCTCGGAGGCCATCGTTGCTTTCTCCGTGATGATCGGCTTGCGGATCACGTCATACATTTCAGCTTTAGTGCTCATGACAGACGAGCCTCCAATGCTTCCAGACCAGCTTTGGTGATGACCAAAGTGTCGCGTTTCAGGATGTCGAACACATTCGCGCCCATTGTCGGCAGGATGTCCAGACCGGCAATGTTGCGCGCGGCCTGAGCAAAGTCCTGGTTCACCTCGGCGCCGTCGATGATCAACGCACGTTTCCAACCCAGCTCCTTGACCTGAGCGGCCAGCGCCTTGGTCTTCAGACCCTTGCCGTCGATATTGTCCAGGATCACCAGCTCGCCTGCATTGGCTTTCGCCGACAGCGCGTGCATCAGGCCCAGCTTGCGGACCTTCTTGGGCAGATCATGGCCGTGGCTGCGTGGCGTCGGGCCTTTATAGACCCCACCACCGCGGAAGATCGGCGCAGACCGTGCGCCGTGGCGTGCGCCGCCGGTGCCTTTCTGGCGATAGATCTTCTTGGTGGAATAGTTCACCTCGGACCGGGTCTTCACCTTATGGGTGCCCGCCTGCGCATTGTTGCGCTGCCAACGGACAACACGGTGCAGGATATCCGTACGTGGCTCCAGGCCGAAGATGGCGTCAGACAGCTCAACCGAGCCAGCCTTCTTGCCGTCGAGTTTGATGGCATCAGCTTTCATCGGGTTTGTCTCCTTCTGGGGCTGCATCTGCGGCAGGTGCGTCACCCTCGGCCTGATCGGCCTCGATAGATGCTTCTGCTTCGGCCAATGCGGCGGCTTCTTGTGCGGCTTGCTCTTCAGCCAGACGCGCGGCTTCTGCTTCCGCCTCGGCGGCGGCTGCGGCGGCGGCTTCTTCAGCGGCTTTCTCGGCTTCCTTGGCGGCAGAGGCCAGACCGGCCGGGAACAGCGTGTTCTCGGATAGAGGCTTTTTCACCGCATCCTTGACCGTCACCCAGCCACCTTTGGAGCCGGGAACAGCGCCTTTGATCATGATCAGACCACGCGCCGTGTCGGTTTTGACGACCTGCAGGTTCTGCGTGGTCACGCGGGCAGCGCCCATGTGACCGGCCATTTTCTTGCCTTTGAACACCTTGCCCGGGTCCTGACACTGACCAGTAGAGCCATGCGAGCGGTGAGAGATCGACACACCATGCGTGGCCCGCAGGCCCCCGAAGTTGTGGCGTTTCATCGCACCGGCAAAACCCTTACCGATCGAGGTGCCGGCGACATCAACAAACTGGCCTTCAAAGTAATGGGCCGCGATGATTTCCTCGCCAACGGGGATCAGGTTCTCTTCCGCGACGCGGAATTCGGCAACCTTGCGTTTCGGCTCAACCTTGGCCGCCGCAAAATGCCCGCGCATCGCC
>CALFWN010000178.1 GCA_937928335.1 uncultured Litoreibacter sp.
ATGCGTGGTTGTGATGTAGCCCATGTCGAAAGGCGGGTCCTGGCGCAGCCAGACGACATCCCAGTCGGCAAGGTCCACCTCTGTCAGCGGGCCGAGGCTGAAATGGTTGCCCTTCTCGCGGCGCAGCTCCAGATCATGTCCTTTGGCAAGCACCCGCCCTTCGCGGTAGGCCAGCATGTCGGGTGTGTAGAAAAACAGGCTATGGCCGCGCGCCTGCGCCTCCTCCGCGATGCGAAAGCTGCTATCGCCGTCGATATCAATCGCGTCAATCGGGTCCATTTGAATGGCGACTCTCAAGGCCATATGCGGTCTCCTGCGGTGTTGCATCGCATACATGACGCGATCTGGCCGCGCAGGCAATCTAAGATAGGCGCAGACGCGCTGTGCGATCAGGCCGCAAGCGCGTTTTCCAGAATATCCAGCTGCCCGCTGGCATCCACCAAAGCCACGTCAAAGCGGCTGTCTGTGTCCTGCCCCATCGGCTGGCTTGCCAGATACATGCGGGCGCAGTCAAAAAGCCGGGCCATTTGCCGTGCCGTCACCCGCTCCGCCGCCCGCGCATGGGTGGCGCTTTGCTTGACCTCGATAAACACCGACTGGCCGTCCTTCTGGGCAATCAGGTCAAGTTCGCCATGTCGGGTGCGATAACGCCGCGCGACAATGGTAAAGCCCCGGTCGAGATAGCTCCGCTCGACAATGGCTTCGGCAGAGAGGCCCGCGTGATAGCTGACCGATCCGCTCACCCGCCTTGTTGCCCAAGTTTCAATGCCATTTGGTAGACCTCACGTCGCTTCGCGCCCGTAGCTTCCACGACATTGGCTACCGCATCCTTAACGCTGCCCTGCCGCAGCGCGGATTTCAGCATTTCTTCCAGAGCATTTTCGTCTATTTCGATCTTTTCGCCGCGCGCGACCAGCAACACGACCTCGCCTTTCAGGCTGCGCCCGGCCATCTCGGCGGCAAGTTCGGACAGCGGCGCGCGGCGCACTTCCTCAAATTTCTTGGTCAGCTCCCGCGCCATCACGGCCTCGCGGTCAGGGCCAAACACCTCGACCATATCGGCCAGCGACTTGGCGACCCGGTTGGGAGATTCGTAGAACACCAAAGTCCCCGGAACCTCTGCCAGGCCGCGCAAATAGCTCTGCCGCGCGCCTTTGGCATTCGGCGCGAACCCTGCGAAAAAGAAGCTGTCCGTCGCCAGCCCCGACACGGCCAAGGCCGTCAAGACCGCAGAAGGCCCCGGCGCGGCGGTCACCAGATGGCCCGCATCCGCCGCCACCCGGCCCAGTTGATACCCCGGATCGGCAATCAGCGGCGTGCCGGCCTCAGAGGCATAGGCGACCGATTTGCCCTCCTCCAGCGCGCGCAGCAGGCGCGGTCGCTGCCCCTCGCCATTGTGGTCGTGATAGGACAGCAATGTCCGGCCCTCCAGCGCAATGCCGTGGATATCCATCAATTTGCGCAAAGACCGGGTGTCTTCGGCGGCCAGAACATCCGCAGAGGCCAGAATATCGAGCGCCCTGAGCGTGATGTCGCGCGCGGTGCCAATCGGGGTCGCCAGAAAATACAGCCCGGCGGGGAGATTTACGCGATTTGCTGCAGTCATGATGTTTGCGCGGTCCTTCACGTTTACTTGACCCGCCAGAGCGCCTAGTTTGCGGCTGGAACAGTGGGGCCCGACAATGCGGTTCTGCGGTGAGCAGGGAGATATGGCATATGTTCAACCTTTTAGGAATGGCCCGCAAGGGCCGCAGCTTGGTCGCAGCGCTCGGGCTGACCGCCGTGGTCGCGGCATGTGACGTGACGCTGCCCACCGCCTCGGGCGGCGGCGACGCATTGCCCGATGGCGACGCGGTCACGGTGGCGCTTCTGGTGCCTTACGGGTCCCCCACGCCCGGTGACGAGGGGCTGGCCCGCTCATTGGAAAATGCCGCACGGCTGGCGGCGGCTGATCTGGGCGGCGGGGTGAATTTGAAAATCTACCGCACCGCAGGTCAGGCAGGCACGGCGGCTGCCGTGGCCGATCAGGCGATTGCCGAAGGTGCGCAAGTGATCGTCGGGCCGCTGCGCTCGGACGCGGCAAACGCGGCCGCCGTTGCGGCACGTGACGACGGGGTCAACGTGCTGGCCTTCTCCAACAACACCTCCATCGCAGGCGGCAACCTCTTCGTGCTGGGCAACACATTCGACAATATCGCCTCGCGCATGATGCGCTATGCCGGGTCGCAAGGCCGCTCCCGCGTGGTGGTCGTGGCCCCGCGTACCCCTGTGGGCGAGATTGCCAAAGCGTCGATCACCCGCGCCGCTGCCGGGGCCAATGTCCAGATCGTGGGCGACGGCTCTTTTGAGTTCAGCCAGGAAGGCATCGCCAGCGCGGTTCCTGCCATCAACGAGACCGTGCGGTCCTCCGGGGCCACCGCGATCATGCTCACAGATGACAGCGCCGGTGCATTGCCGCTTCTGGCAGAGCTGCTGCCCAATGCGGGCATCGACCCGGCATCGGTCAAATATATGGGGCTCACCCGCTGGGACGTGCCGCCGCAAACCCTGTCGCTTCAAGGTCTGGAAGGCGGCTGGTTCGCCCTGCCCGACCCCTCCCTGACGGCGCAATTCAATGCGCGCTATCAGACCGCCTATGGCAACCCGCCCCACCCGCTGGCCGGGCTTGCCTATGACGGGGTGGCCGCTGTGGGCGCTCTTGCTGCAAAGAATCTGAAGGCCACGGGTGGCAATCTGACGCAAAGCTCTGGTTTCGCCGGCGTGAACGGGGTATTCCGCCTCAAACGCAACGGGACCGTGGAGCGGGCCCTCGCGATTGCTCAGGTCACCAACGCTCAGGTCCGAATTGTCGATGCAGCGCCAAAGTCTTTCTCCAGCGGCGGGTTCTGATCCGCAGGCGGATATGACCGACACACAGGCGCCGGGCGAGTTGATCTGCCCGGCGTCTGACATTTTTGATCTGCCGACAATCACTGCCGAGCTGGATGCAGCCATTGCGGGTTGCACCCCCCCGCGCGAGATGCGGGACGCGGCTGTCAAGCGCCTCAAAGCCGCCAATCTGGCCGGTCGCGCCACCCTGGCCGAGGCCTTTGCAGCACAGCCGCTGGCCGGATACCCGCTGACCCGGTCCTACACCTATCTCACCGACGGGCTGATCCGCGCGACCCTGCATGTGGCTCAGGCCCATCTGCACCCGCTGCCCAACCCGACGGAATCCGAGCGGCTGGCCCTGATGGCCATTGGCGGCTACGGGCGGGGCGAGATGGCGCCTTTCTCGGATGTCGATCTGCTGTTTCTGACGCCCTACAAGATCACCGCCTGGGCCGAGAGCGTGATCGAGTCGATGCTCTACATCCTGTGGGACCTGAAACTGAAAGTTGGCCATGCCTCGCGCACCGTGCAGGACTGCCTGCGGCTGGGCCGCGAGGATTACACGATCCGCACAGCGCTTCTGGAACACCGGCTGATCGCAGGCCACGCCCCGCTGGCCGAGGAGCTGGACCGCCGCCTCTGGGACGAGCTGTTCACAGGCACAGCGCGGGAATTCGTCGAGGCCAAGCTGGAAGAACGCGCAGAGCGCCTGCGCCGCCACGGCGGGCAGCGCTATCTGGTCGAGCCGAACATCAAGGAAGGCAAAGGCGGGCTGCGCGACCTGCAATCGTTGCTCTGGGTGGCCAAATACACCCGCCGCCTGACCACCGTTTCCGCACTGGTCGATGCGGGCGTCTTTACCGAGGATGAGCGCGATGATTTTGCCGCCGCCGAAAACTTTCTGCTGGTCGCCCGGTCGCATCTGCATCTCGCCGCCAACCGCGCCAACGAGGTGCTCAGCTTTGACATGCAGGTCGATGTCGCCGACCGGATGCAATACCGCGACCACGGCGGTCGCCGCGCCGTCGAGCATTTCATGCAGGATTATTTCCGCCACGCCACCCGCGTCGGCGAGCTGACCCGTATCCTTTTGACCGATCTGGAGGCCCAGCACGTCAAACAGGCCCCGGCCATCATCACCATGTTCCGCAACGCCCGCCGCAAGAAGCTGAAACCGGGCTATGCGCTGACCCATAACCGGCTCGACATTGCCGACCCCGAGATGTTCCTGAAAGACCCGCTGAACCTGCTGCGCGTGTTTCAGGAGGCGCTGCGCACGCGCTACCTGATCCACCCCAACCTGATGCGGCTGGTGGATGCCAACCTGCATCTGCTGGACGAAAAGACCCGCTGGAACAAGGACGCGTCAAAAATCTTCCTCGAGACGCTGCTGAAAAACGGCAATCCCGAACGCGCCCTACGCCGGATGAACGAGCTGGGCGTTTTGGGGGCCTTCATCCCCGAATTTGGCAACATCATCGCGATGATGCAGTTCAACATGTATCACAGCTACACGGTGGATGAGCACACGATCCAGACGATCTCCGTGCTGGCGCAGATCGAGCGCGAAGAGCTGATCGAGGAGCTGCCCGTCGCCTCCTCCATCCTCAAACGCGGCATCAACCGCAGGGTGCTTTACGTGGCCCTTCTGGTCCATGACCTGGGCAAGGGCCAGAAAGAGGATCACTCCATTCTGGGCGCCAAGATCGCGCGGAACGTGGCACCGCGCCTTGGCCTCAACCCCGAGGAATGCGAAACCGTCGAATGGCTGGTGCGCCACCACCTGCTGATGTCCGATATGGCGCAGAAACGCGATATTGCCGACCCGCGCACCGTGCGCGACTTCGCCAAGGCGGTCAAAACCGTCAAGCGGCTGGACCTGCTTTGCGTGCTGACCGTCTGCGACATTCGCGGGGTGGGGCCGGATGTCTGGAACAACTGGAAAGCCTCGCTGATCCGGGCGCTCTACCGCCAGACCAAACGCGGGCTGGAAAACGGGATGGAGGCGCTCAACCGCGAGGAACGCGGCTCGGAGGCCAAGAAAAACCTGCGCGCCGCCTTGCCGGGCTGGGACAAGAAGGACATGCGCCACGAGACGGCACGCCATTACCCCCCTTATTGGCAAGGCCTGCATGTCACCGCCCATGTCGATTTCGCAGAGCTTCTGCTGGGGCTCGAAACCGATGAGATCCGCGTCAAGCTGACCCCCGACGAGGACCGCGACGCAACCCGCGTCTGTTTCGCCATTGCCGACCATCCGGGCATTTTCAGCCGCATGTGCGGGGCTTTGGCGCTGGTCGGCGCGAATGTCGTCGATGCCCGCACCTATACCACCAAGGACGGCTTCGCGACCGCCGCCTTCTGGATACAGGATATCGAGGGCAGCCCCTATGAGGCCGGCAAATTGCCCCGGCTGAAATCCATGATCGAGAAGACCCTCAAAGGCGAGGTCATCACCCGCGAGGCGCTGAAAACCCGCGACAAGGTCAAAAAACGCGAGTCCAAATTTACCGTGCCCACCTCGATCATTTTCGACAATGACGGCTCGGAGATCTACACCATCATCGAGGTCGACACCCGCGACCGCCCCGGATTGCTGTTTGACCTGACCAGCACGCTGGCCGCCTCAAACATCTACATCGCCTCCGCCGTGATCGCGACCTATGGCGCACAGGTGGTTGATACATTCTATGTCAAGGACATGTTCGGGCTGAAATTCCACTCCAAGGACAAGCAGGCAGGCATCGAAAAACGTCTCCGCGCCGCCATCGTACAGGGCGTCGAAAGGGCGGCGCCGTGAGCAAGCCCATCCGCCTGATGCGCGGCTTTGCCACCGTGGGGGTCTGGACGCTTCTGTCGCGCATCGCGGGCTTTATCCGTGACGTGCTGATCGCGGGCTTTCTGGGCTCCGGCCCGGTGGCGGAGGCGTTTCTCATTGCCTTCTCCCTGCCCAATATGTTCCGCCGTTTCTTTGCCGAAGGCGCGTTCAACATGGCCTTCGTGCCGATGTTCTCCAAGAAGGTCGAAAGCGGCGAGGCCCCGCTTGAATTTGCCCGCGACGCGTTTACCGGGCTGGCCACGATCCTGATCCTTTTCACCGTGCTGGCGCAGATCTTCATGCCTGCGCTGGTCTTGCTGATGGCGTCAGGCTTTTCCGGCGATGAGCGCCTGCCGCTGGCCACGCTCTTCGGACGCATCGCCTTCCCCTATATCCTGTTCATCTCTCTGGCAGCACTGCTTTCCGGCGTGCTGAATGCCACAGGCCGGTTCGTCGCCGCCGCGGCCGCACCCGTGCTGCTGAACATCCTGTTCATCACATCCGTCACCGCCGCCTACTATCTCGGCTGGGATATCGGCCTGACGCTGGCCTGGACCGTCCCCATCGCAGGCATCGCGCAGCTGGCCCTCGTTTGGGTGGCTGCTGCACGCGCAGGCTACAGCCTGATCCCCAAACGCCCCCGCCTGACGCCCGAGCTGAAACGCCTGGCGATCATTGCCGCCCCCGCAGCGCTGGCCGGTGGCGTGGTTCAGATCAACCTGCTGGTGGGCCGTAACGTGGCCAGCTGGACCGAAGGTGCCATCGCCTGGGTCAACTATGCCGACCGGCTTTACCAGCTGCCCCTGGGCGTGGTGGCAATCGCCATCGGCGTGGTGCTGCTGCCCGAGCTGTCACGTCGCCTGCAATCGGACGACACGGCAGGCGGGCAAGAGGCCTATAGCCGCGCCGGAGAGGTCGCCCTTGCCCTCACCCTGCCCTGCGCCATCGCCTTGATGGTGGTGCCGCTGCCAATGATCTCCGTGTTGTTCGAGCGGGGCCAGTTCACCTCTGATGATGCCGCCGCCACGGCCCTT
>CALFWN010000179.1 GCA_937928335.1 uncultured Litoreibacter sp.
GGTGCTGGCCGCCTATCTGACCACCGCTTTGGTGGTGGCGGGCGCGGGCGCGTATCACTTCCTCAAAGGCGATGCCGACCGGCCAAGCCGCAAGATGTTTTCGATGGGCATGTGGATGCTGGTGATCGTGACGCCTCTGCAGATCTTTGCGGGCGACCTGCACGGGCTGAACACCTACAAGTATCAGCCGCAAAAGGTCATGGCGATGGAGGGTCACTATGACAGCTACCCCGAAGGCGGGCCGCTGATCTTGTTTGGCATCCCCAACGCAGAGGAGAAGCGGATCGATTACGCCATCGAGATCCCCAAACTGTCTTCGCTGATCCTGAAACATGATCTGAACGCACCGCTGGACGGGCTGGATACCATCGCGGATGAGGACGAGCCGCCGGTGGCCATCGTGTTTTTCTCCTTCCGCATCATGATCGGCATCGGCTTTGCGATGCTGGGGCTTGGCCTGTGGTCGCTCTGGGCGCGGTGGCGCGGCACTTTATACGAGGCGAAATGGCTGCACCGGGCGTCTTTCGCGATGGGGCCGATGGGGTTCGTCGCCGTGCTGGCAGGCTGGGTCACCACCGAGGTCGGCCGCCAGCCCTTTACCGTCTACGGGCTGATGCGGACCTCTGAAAGCCTGGCCCCGGTGGCGGCTCCGGCGGTTGCGGCATCGCTCATCGCCTTTATCGTGGTCTATTTCTTTGTCTTCGGCGCGGGCACGTTTTACCTGCTGCGCCTGATGGGCATACCGCCCACCGACCAGAAGAAAATTCACCTGCGCAGCGGGCCGATGCGTGGCACAGGCCAGCACCCTGCGGGCCCGCGCAGCAGCGCAGAACCGGCGGAGTAGAGCGATGGTTTTCGGGATTGAACTTTCCTTCATCTGGGCGGGCATCATCGCCTTTGCGGTGCTGACCTATGTGGTGCTCGACGGGTTCGATCTGGGCGTGGGGATGCTGTTTCCCTTCACCAGACAAGAGAAAGAGCGCGACGTGATGATGAACTCCGTGGCCCCTGTCTGGGACGGCAACGAGACATGGCTGGTGATGGGCGGCGGCGGGCTGTTTGCGGTCTTCCCGCTGGCCTATGCCGTGGTGCTGCCCGCGCTTTATATGCCGATCACCTTGATGCTGCTGGCGCTGGTGTTCCGGGGCGTGGCCTTTGAATATCGGTGGCGCACCACCCGCTGGAAAGGCGTCTGGGACATGTCCTTTGCGGGCGGCTCCTATATGGCGGCCTTCATGCAGGGCATAGCACTCGGCGCGTTGGTGCAGGGCATCGAGGTCGAGAACCGCGCCTATGCCGGCGGCTGGTGGGACTGGCTGACACCGTTTTCCATCCTGACCGGGGTGGCGGTGACCATCGGCTATATGATGCTGGGCGCCACATGGCTGAACATGAAACTGGAGGGCCGCATTCAGTCCCATATGCGCCGTCTGGCCTGGCCTGCTGCTGCCGCGACCGTGGTGTTCATGGGCGCGGTCAGCCTGGCCACGCCCTTCCTTGACCCGGTCTATTTTGAGCGCTGGTTTGCCTGGCCCGGCATCGCCTATGCCTCTGTCATCCCGCTGCTTCTGGCCTTCTGCATCTGGCGGCTATTTTTTGGGTTGTCACGCCATCATGACGCAGCACCTTTCCTCTGCGCCGTGGGCATGTTCGTGCTGGGCTTCATTGGCATCGGCATCAGCTTCTACCCCCATATCGTGCCGCCCTCGATGACCATCGTGGAGGCCGCGGCCCCTGACAGCTCGCTCGCCTTCGCGCTAGTGGGGGCGGTGATCCTGATCCCGATCATCCTGATCTACACCGCCTATTCCTATTGGGTGTTTCGCGGCAAGATCGACCCGAATGAGGGGTATCACTGATGTCGCGGATCGCGTGGTTTCTTGCCATCTGGTGCGCGAGCGTGGCGGTGCTTGGGGTGGTGGCCTATGCCATCAAGCTGGTGCTGCTTTAGGGCTGGTCGCGCCCGGCGCGTGCCTTATAGGCAGGCAGCGACCAGTTGAACCTTATGGCCAGCACGCGGATGATGAAACTTACCGCGAAGCTCACCCCCATCGAGAGCGGGCGATCCATGCCCAGCTTGATCATCCCCACATAGGTCGCAGCCCCGGTCATGGCGGCGGCCACATAGATCTCGCGGCGCAGGATGATCGACGGCTCCTGACCAAACGTGTCACGGATGATGCCGCCCAGAGCGGCGGTCATGACCCCCATCATCACGGCGACCAAGGCACCCGTGCCCGCATCCAGCCCCTTGGCCGTGCCCGCCACGGCGACCAATGCCATGCCGAACGCATCGAAAAGCAGGATATAGCGGTAGCGGCTCTCCATCAGATGCGCCGCGAAATGCACGACAATGGCGGTGGCGATACAGGCCAGCACCGGGGTCGGGTCGACCACCCAGAAAACGGGCAGCCCCAGGATCAGGTCACGCACCGTGCCACCGCCAACGCCGGTGATCACGGCCAGCCACACAAAGCCCAGAATATCAAGCTGCTTGCGCGACGCCACCAAGGCCCCGGTGATCGCAAACGCCACCGCCGCCGCCAGATCAAGCGCCTGCAAAAAGGGGGCCGATGCGTCAAAGATCATCTCGCGTAGGTCCTCATTCAGAAATGACTTGGGCCGTAAGACGCGGCCCATGAAAAAAGCGCGCCCCGCCGGGGACGCGCTTTTAAATCCGTTCTGCGGCGTCGTTTAGGCAGCTTCAGCCTGCGACCGGCGCTCGCTCTCTTCGCGCGACAGCGCAACCGAGGTGCGCACACCATTGCCCACAAAATCCATCAGGCCAGAGACCACGCGCTCATTTGGGTCGATCCCCGCGCAGCTCAGAACCTCACGACCATCACGAGACCGCGCCCAGCGGGCGATCTGCTCGGGGCCGTTGCCATATTTCTTGTCGTCAGCGATTGCATCATCCAGAGCCGCCAATACAACCGCCGCGAAAAGCTTGCGGGAGCGTTGTCCTTGCTCGAAGTTAAATGCAGTACCGTCTACGAAATCAGCAGCCATTCCGCGTCCTTTTTGTTTTTGCTCTTGTGTCTTGGGCGTAGCGACGTTTATGCCGCATTATTTCCGATTCGTCATTGCAATTCTTATATGGCAGCTATGCAATATTTGCATAGCTCGCATACAATTTTCGCAGTATTTAGCGATCTTGCCCCGTGTTCCTTCACAAGATATAGGTCGCGACAAACTTCAATCAACCTTTTGTCAAGGAATTGCCACAATGCCAAAGATCAACGGAAATGAAATTCGATCCGGCAATATCCTGGAGCATAATGACGGTTTATGGGTCGCTGTGAAAGTGGACCATGTAAAACCTGGCAAGGGTGGCGCATTTGCACAGGTCGAGATGAAAAACCTGCGCAACGGGTCCAAATTGAACGAGCGTTTTCGCTCCGCCGACAAGGTCGAGCGCGTGCGTCTTGAGCAAAAAGACCAGCAGTTT
>CALFWN010000180.1 GCA_937928335.1 uncultured Litoreibacter sp.
CAATGCGTCATTGCCCGGCAGGGGACGGTTGTCCAGCAGCCCCGCCGCGCGCAGCTCCTTGAGGCCCGGCAGGTCGCGCGCGTTTTCCAGCCCGAAATGGTCCAGAAAATGCTGCGTCACCACATAAGTAACGGGCCGGCCCGGCGTCATCCGGCGACGGCCAAACCTGATCCATTCCAGCTCGATCAGCTGGTCCACCGTACCGCGCGAGACAGAGACGCCGCGAATTTCCTCGATCTCGGCCCGCGTCACTGGCTGGTGGTAGGAGACAATGGCCAAGGTCTCGATCGCCGCACGGCTCAGTTTGCGGGTCTCAACCGTTTCTTTCTGCATCAAAAACCCCAGATCGCCTGCGGTTCGGATCGCCCATGCGTCATCGACCTTGACCACATGGACGCCGCGCCCTTCATAGCGTTTGCGCAGATGAACGAGCGCCTCCGCTGGGTCGGAGCCATGCGGCATCCGTGCGCTCAGCTCGCGCGTCGAAATAGGCTCTGCAGAGGCAAACAGAATAGCCTCGACCATGCGTTCCTGCTCGCCCATCGGCGGGGCTTCGAACAGGCTGTCATTCGGCGGGTTGGTCTCAGCTTCTTGTGTCACCGTCAGGCCTCTTGCGAATTTGGATGGGGGCAAATACGTCGCCCTGTTTCAGTTCAATCTGGCCCGCTTTCGCCAGCTCCAGCGAGGCCGCAAAAGTGGCCGCTGTGGCGGAGCGACGCTTGACCGGATCGCTCTCCCAGCCTTCGGGCAGCCAGCTGGTCAGGTCGGACCATTCACCTGCAAAGCCGATGAGCCCGCGCATCCGGTCCAAAGCCTGCTCCATCGTGAAGACCTTCTCGCGGTCCATCACGAAGGGGCGGAATTCATCCTTGGTCTTGATCCGCGCATAGGCCTGCATCAGGTCCAAAAGCGTCGCCGTATAGGTCACTTTGCGGATGCGGGTCACATCTTCGGGGATGCCACGGGCAAAGAAGTCACGCCCCAGCTGGTCGCGGGCCATCAGCTTGGCGGCTGCATCCCGCATCGCGGCGAGCCGCTCCAGCTGGAATGCCAGATGCGCAGCCAGTTCTTCGCCGGACGGGCCTTCCTCCGTAGGGTCAGGTGGCAGCAGCAGGCGCGATTTCAAAAAGGCGAGCCAGGCCGCCATCACCAGATAATCTGCCGCCAGCTCCAGCCGCAGCTCCTTGGCCTTCTCGATGAAGCCCAGATATTGCTCTGCCAGTTGCAGCACCGAGATTTTGCGTAAATCCACCTTCTGGGTCCGCGACAGGGTCAAGAGCAGGTCCAATGGCCCCTCAAACCCGTCCACATCGACGATCAGCGCCTCGGCGGCCAGACGCGCCTCGACACCTTCCGTTTCCCACGAAATATCAACAGTTTCGGTCTGCGTGTCGTCCGACATGATGCGGCTGCGGCCCTACCCGGAAAGAAGAGCCTCAAACTCTTGGAGCGCCGCCGGAATGTCAATCTCTTGAGGGCGAGCGCGTTGCGCCAATGCCCGCTCCGCGCGGGTTTGTGCTTGCGTTGTCATAGGCCCACAGACATCGGCCACGGCCACCATATCTTCCATCTCCCCGTTGCAGTGCAAAACCAGATCACAACCCGCCGCAATAGCCGCCGCTGAGCGTTGCGCCGTTGTGCCCGACAATGCCTCCATCGAGATATCGTCTGTCATGATCAAGCCGTCAAAGCCGATGCGTTCACGGATCATCCGCATGGCCTTGGGCGAGGTCGTTGCCGGGGCGCTGTCCACCTCCGGGAAGACGATATGGGCGGTCATGCCCATCGCGATATCATTGAGCGCTTTGAACGGCGCAAAATCAAGCGCTTCCAGCTCGGTCAGCGGGACATCGACCGTGGGCAAATCCTTATGCCCATCAACCACCGCACGGCCATATCCCGGGATATGCTTGAGCACCGGCAACACGCCCCCATCAAGCGTGCCACGCGCGGCTTCGCGACACATGGCAATCACGGTCGGCACGTCAGAGCTGTAGCAGCGATTGTGCATGATCGGATGCGTCTCGGGCTGCAGCACGTCAGCCACCGGGGCGCAGTTCACGTCAATGCCCACGGCATGCAATTCCTCCGCAATCAATCGGCTGCGCAGATACATTGCGCGGGCGGCATTTGGGCCGGCGGCGCGCATTTGATCCAGCGCCGGAGGGTATTCCCTCCAATGCGGCGACCGCATCCGCTGCACCCGCCCGCCTTCTTGATCTATCAGCACGGGGCAGTCCCAGCCCACCGCCTCCCGCAATTGCCCCGTCAGGCGACGCAATTGCTCTGGTGCGTCTATATTTCGGGCAAAAAGGATGAACCCCCACGGCGAGGTACTTTCAAAAAACCGATATTCCTCGGGCGTCAGGCATATGCCCGCACATCCAAAAATGACCTGTCTGGAGGACATTGGGCCGAACCCTTCCTGCTGACGCCTTGTCTTTTGACGACTTAACGCGCCAATACCGGAATGCAGGCCGCATTGGCCGCAACAAGCACGGCGCAGAACCGCCGCGAGGCGTTCAGGTCGTCAAAGCCGACCGCGCGCAAGCGGTAAAATACCCGCCCCCCGCTTTTGGCTTCCTGAATCAAACGCTGTTTGCCGTCGATATAATCGGTGAAGGAGCCTGCAATCTTGTCCCATTCCGCGACAGCTGTTTCGCGATCATCAAACGCGCCAAGCTGCACCAATCTGGTGCCTGACGCCACAGTGGCAGGGTCCACATCCAACACGGCATCTGCCGCACCCGTGGCTGCGGTTGACGCCCCGGCGACCGCCGCAGTCTGCTGCAAATTTGTGAGATCAACCTTGGGGCGCAGCAAAGGCCGCTGCGAGCGTTTGACGCCCGGAACAGATGGATCAAGCAAGGCCACGCCCGGCTCGGACAGGGTTGTTGTGACCTCACCCACTGCGCCTTCGACAGGTTCAATCGGCTCTACACCTTCCGCCAGACGGGAGGCCAGCAATTCGGCCCGTTGCTCAACCGACAGGTCCTGCTCCTCTAGCGAAAGAGCAACCACCGTACCGATGGCCTCGGCCAATTCGTCTTGTGGTTCTTCAACTTCTGCTGGCGCGGCCACCTCCACGTCCTCCGGGGTCAGATCAATCGGCGCGGGCGCCAGGATCACCTGAGGTGCGGGGCCCGTGGCCTCCCCCTCGGCCTGAACATCATTGACCGCAAGGCCCTGATGTTGGGCCAGTTGGCCGCCCGGATCATCTGGCTGAATGCGCGCAGGCCCCTCAAGCGCCCGGATCACCGGAACCTCGCTTACATCCCGCATCGTCAGCTGGTAGCCCCAGACGCCCAGCCCAATGACCAGCGCCACCGAGCTTATGGCGCCGAAATAGCTGACCGCTTTTGACAAAATGCCGGGGTGATAGGACATATGCGCATCGTGCTCAGGATCATACACTCCGCCCTGCGCCTGATACGCGCCATATTCCATCTGTGCCATACTCGCCTCTCTGCCCCCGAATTCTGGTCCGGGTGGTCTGTCTTTTCTCTGCCCGTGGCGCCCGGCGTGGCGCGCTGATCGTTAAGCGTCAGCGCATCTCGGTTGCCGGAACCACCCCTAGAATACCAAGACCGGCGGAAATAACAATCGCCGTGGCACGCGCGAGGGCAATTTTTGGCAGGCTGTCGGCAGCGCTGTCCTGCAGGAAGCGCAATTCGGGGACATCATTGCCCCGGTTCCACAGTGCATGAAGCTCGCCCGCCAGCTCATAAAGGTAGAAGGCGATCCGATGCGGCTCATTGGTCCGCGCGGCAATCTCGACCAGACGCGGCCATTCGGCCAGCTTGGCCGCCAGCGTCAATTCGGCCTCATGGGAATTGCCGGACAGGTCCGCTTGCGCCAGCACCGCATCGGAGACGTCCCACCCGGCCTCCTGCGCCTTGCGCAATACCGAACAGACCCGCGCATGGGCATATTGCACATAGAAGACCGGGTTGTCTTTTGACTGCTCGGTCACCTTGTCGAGGTCAAAATCCAACGGCGCGTCCTGTTTGCGGGTCAACATGATAAACCGGGTCACATCCGCGCCGACCTCATCAACCACGTCGCGCAAGGTCACGAAGGTCCCGGCCCGTTTGGACATCTTGAACGGCTCACCATTCCGCGTCAGCTTCACCAGCTGCGTCAGCTTGATATCCAGCGGCACCGCGCCGTCAGAGAGCGCCGACACAGCCGCCTTCATCCGTTTCACATAGCCGCCATGATCTGCACCAAACACATCAATAAGAGCGTCGAACCCTCTGGAAACCTTGTCAAAATGATAGGCAATGTCAGGTGCAAAATAGGTCCAGGCCCCGTCTGATTTCTTGACGGGCCGGTCCACATCATCACCATGCGCGGTGGACTTGAACAAGGTCTGCTCGCGCGGCTCCCAGTCCTCGGGCTTCTTGCCTTTGGGCGGCTCCAGCACGCCCTCATAGATCAGGCCCTTGGCCTCAAGCTCCGAGATCGCCGCCTCGATCCGGCCGGTGCCGTAAAGCGATTTCTCGGAGTAAAACACGTCCATTTTCACGCCCAGCGCATTCAGATCCGCGCGGATCAGATCCATCATCGCATCGGTGGAGAACGTCCGCACCTCCTCAAGCCAAACCGCTTCCTCCTGGCCCAGATAGGCGTCGCCCACCTTGTCTTTCAACGCCTTGCCGGTCTCGATCAGATAGTCGCCGGGATAGGTGCCGTCGGGAAAAGCCACATCCTGCCCATGCGCTTCCAGATACCGCAGATAGACCGAACGCGCCAAGACATCGACCTGCGCGCCGCCATCATTGATGTAATATTCCCGAGTGACATCATGGCCCGCATAGGCCAGCAAAGAGGCCAGCGCGTCGCCAAAGACAGCGCCCCGCGTATGGCCCACATGCAAAGGCCCCGTTGGGTTGGCCGAGACATATTCGACATTCACCTTGCGCCCCAGACCAAGGGAAGACATCCCGAAAGCCTCGCCCGAGCCCAGGGCCGCCCGGACCACATTGGCCCAGATGGACGGGGCCAGCCGCAGGTTCAGAAACCCCGGCCCCGCCACTTCAGCGCTCTTGATCCGCTCATCCGCGACAAGCCCTTCTGCCAGTTTCTCGGCAATATCGCGCGGCTTCAGGCCCGCAGGCTTGGCCAGCACCATAGCGGCATTTGTCGCCATATCCCCATGTGCCGCATCACGCGGAGGCTCCACTGCAACATTGCCAAAATCCAGACCAGCGGGCAAAACGCCCCCCGCGACCAGCTCATCCAGAGCAGTGATCACAAGCGCGCGGATATCTGAAAACAGGTTCATCGGTCGGTTCCTTGAGTGTTCAGCGCGGTTTACCACGCCGCGACGCGCCGTCCACCCCCTCCATTTGGTCGGAAAATACTCCGGGGGAAGCGAAGCTGGGGGCGGAGCCCCCTAAAATATCGTGGGCCGCAGGCACATTTAGGTCACGTCTGGGCGATCACATAGCTGTCTGCGGCAATCCCGCCAATAAGGTTCTGATGGGTCAGCAGCGCAAAGCGGTCCGTCATGCCCGCAATGTAATCTGCAACAATCCGCGCCAGACCCGTCTCATCTGATGCAGCCTCCACATCCTTGCGCCATTGCTTGGGCAACAGGTCCGGTTGCGACATGAATAGCGGGAACAGCTCATTGACCACCTGTGTCACCTGCACGCGCATTTCAACGACCGCAGGGGCGCGGTACATGCGCTCGAACAGGAAGCGCCGGATCACTTTCAGCTGGGCCCATATCTCTGGCGAGAATTGCACCATCGGGCGTCCGGCGCCGCGAATATCGGCAACATCGCGCGGCCCAAGCGCTTCAAGCCGCCCACGGGCCACCGCAATCACATCCTCGACCAGCAGCCCAAAGAACCGCCGCAAGGCCTCGTGGCGGCGGCGATAGTAATTCAGGCCGGGGTAAAGCTCGTCGACCCGCGCAAAACACGCGCCCACCAGTGGCAGCTCCGCCAATTCATCGGTGGAGAACAGCTCCGCCCGCAACCCGTCATGCAGGTCATGGTTGTTATAGGCTATGTCATCCGCCAAAGCCGCCACCTGCGCCTCCGCACTGGCATAGCTGTCCAGTTCAAGGTCATGGCGCGCCGAATATTCACTCAGGGCAAAGGGCAGGTCACCCACAACCGGGCCATTGTGTTTTGCAATGCCTTCAAGGGTTTCCCAGGTGAGGTTCAACCCGTCCCACTCGGCATAATGACGCTCCAGAGAGGTCACGATCTTCAGCGCCTGAGCATTGTGGTCAAACCCGCCATGCGGGGCCATGAGCGCGTCCAGAGCCTCCTCTCCGGTATGACCAAACGGAGGGTGGCCAAGGTCATGGGCCAATGCCACGGCCTCGCATAGCTCGGTGTTCAGTTCCAGCACGCCTGCAATGGTGCGCGCCACTTGTGCTACCTCGATGGAATGGGTCAGGCGGGTGCGAAAATAGTCGCCTTCATGCTCGATAAACACCTGGGTCTTGTGTTTGAGCCGCCGAAAGGCGGAGGCATGAATGATCCGGTCACGGTCGCGCTGAAAGCAGCTGCGAAAGGTGCTTTCCTCTTCCGGGTACAACCGGCCTCGGCTGTCTTCGGGGTGACATGCGTAGCTTGCCCGCGTCATCAGACCGCCTCTTCTTGTTCTTGTCCCGCACTCACCCTACATTGAAGCCAGACCAGTTACGAGAGATGACAT
>CALFWN010000181.1 GCA_937928335.1 uncultured Litoreibacter sp.
ATGTCGTCCCGGTTGCTCAGTTACACTAGGAATCCCGAACGCACCAGGCAATTGGCTAAGACAGGGCTCGTCACTGAGGGAGCTGACAAGGGAATGGGTCGAAGCGGTGCTGTCTGGCTCAAGATTGGTGCGATAGCATTCCACGACACGCAGGCAGTTTACAACCGCTGGTAACGATAATGGGACCCAACTATTTCTCCAAGACGGCCATTCAGGGTCGCATCGCTTTGGTCCGTGGAAACCGCCGGACAAACAGGGCTTTCGCCGCTGCTGCGCCAACGTCGGCTTGTGGGGGTACCAAAGTCGGGGACTTGTGAATGGAGCTCCATCACAGCTCGCACAACCGTTTGAGACGCACAGTTTTCCAGCGCCTCTTGCTCCGAGGTTGGTGAGCGCCACGAATCCTAAATCCTAACTTTCATTTTTGTTCAGACAACCATCAATCCATGATATGTTGCGCTAGAAAGTCAGCAAGCGCGCGGACCCGATCGGGCACATATCGGTTGTCCGGGTGCACGAGCCAGATGCTCTCAGGCTCCGGTTCAAATTCGGGAAGAAGCGAGTTCAATAGCCCGCTTTTGAGATGACCTGCCACATAATAGGCAGGCAGTTGCGCAATGCCCAAGCCTTGAACCGCCATATGGGTCACGGCGGTGCCGCTGTTGCACCGTGTTTGTCCGGATATGGCTTGTTTGATCAACTTTCCATTTTCGCTGTACCGCCACTGTCGCGCGGAGCCGCGCAGACAATTGTGCTGCTTGAGATCAGCAGGTACCGCTGGAACTCCGAACTTTTTGAGATGGTCAGGCGCGGCGCATGTGAGCAGTCTGCGTTGTGCAATCTTGAGGGCGACCAGAGAGGACTCTTCCAATGCCCCGATGCGTACCGCCAAATCGTACCGACCTTCGATGAGATCAAATCGATTGTTCGATAGATCAAGATCAACTGAGACTTCATCATGTAAAGCCTGAAAGTTTGCGATTGCGGGTGCGACGACACGTTCGCCGAACTCAACTGCGGCGGTCATCCGAATTGATCCGTGCAGTGTCGTCTGGTTGGTTGCCAGTGCATGTTCCGCCGTTTCAAGCATGTCCAGGGCTTCACGGCATTGCGCAATATAGGCTTCACCATCGGGGTGAAGCGCGACTTGTCGTGTCGTACGCATGAAGAGCTTCACGCCTAAGTGATCTTCAAGGTCACCAACTCGCCGACTGACATTTGCAACTGTTGTGTTCAGTTTGTCAGCAGCTGCAGTGAAACTACCCGTATCTGCAACAGCTACTGCTTCATGGACGCCACGCCAGCTCATGATTATTGCCTCCCTGCAATAGTCTTTCAGCTTTTTCGAGCATTATCATGAAATGACGAAGTGTCTAGGTTCCCCTTATCAACAAGAGGAACAAGACATGACACGTTCAACAAAAACACTAACACCATCTGTTATCGCCGCAGTATTTGGCCTTAGCTTGCTCGGGACACAGGTCTTTGCTCAAAGCTGCGAGATCCTGCCAAACCATGCCGAGCTCACCGCAACGCTGAAGGCGAGCGTTGCGACTACATCGGAAAGCAACAATGGCGGTCTTGAACTGAACATGTGGGCCAGCGTTATTAACCGCGACGGTGAAATCTGTGCTGTTGCGATGACAGGCGAAGACCGTGGCGACCAGTGGCCAGGCAGCCGTGTGATTTCCGCCCAAAAGGCAAATACTGCAAACGCCTTCAGTCTGCCGGGTCTCGCCCTATCCACCGCAAACCTCTATTCAGCAGTCCAACCCGGTGGAAGCCTCTTTGGTCTGCAGCTTTCCAACCCCGTGAACCCTGAAGCGGCATATGGCGATGCGACGGCCTATGGTACGGAAAATGATCCGCTTGTTGGGCAAAAGCCGGGTGGTGTGAACGTCTTTGGCGGCGGTCTGGCTCTTTATAATGCTGACGGTGCCATCATTGGTGCGATTGGTGTGAGCGGGGATACATCCTGCGCGGACCACAACATCGCATGGCGCACGCGTGATGCGCTTGATCTTGCAAACGTCCCAAGTGGTGTGAGCACCAATGGCGATGACGGCATTCTATATGACATCGCAGGTGGAGTCAGCGCATCAGGCTTTGGTCATCCGTTCTGTGGCGGCACCGAAGGAGAAATCGCAACAAAGATTGGCGCAGGGAGCTAAGCTGAACCGGATCCTTGATGCCAGCGACCAAAGACAACCTTTGGTCGCTGGCTATGGCGATGCAATGAACATTCTAAACCCAGACATTCGATCAAAATGCAGCATCTGTTAAACTGGGCTCTCTGCGGCCGTCTGGCTTCCTGACAGCGCTTGGGATGGCTGGAAGGCTGTCATGCGGATTTTTCTGCCCTTCACCACGAACGCATGAAGGTCTGCTACTGCAAATCGCAGCACTTCTCTTGCCAATAGTCTAGTGCCGTATGCCACAGGACAACTGACATGATCACTGTCCCGCCTAGGATCACAACCACCGGCGAGAGTTCATTCAAGATGATCCACGCAAGCAGCGTCGCACAAGGTATCTCGACTGTTCCCAACAGCGCCGATTGCGCTGACGGGATGAGGCGTGTGCCTTCTGTCCAGAGGATTACTGCACCTGCAAATGCCAAACCGATCACGCGGGCGAGCCCTCTAGGGATGTAGACGCCGAACTCGGCAACCAAGCCACGCAGGCCGTTGATCAGTTGCGTCCGCTGACGAACCAGAAGACCACGAGCACGATGCCGCGACAGCAGGGACTGTTGTTCGACCGTCTTGACCGCCACAAAGCGCATAGTCGGTTGGGTCACCTCACCCAGCCAATTATCAAGATGCCATGAGACAAGGATCGGATGGGTTGCGCCCGCTTGTCGCAAAGGAGACCGAATTTTTTTGACAGTTGAAACACGGCACAGCAATTTTGCCCCGCATTTGACGGTCTCGAGAAAACCAGTTCAATTCAGCATTAAATCGCCACGCACCACCGAAGTTAAGCAGCTATCTGCTGGTTTATTCGCAGTCGCAATGCGTCATCTTGGATAGAGAGAGACGTCGATTACAATCATAAGTGGTGACGAAATCCATAAGGAGAACAATGCGATGAATACCATATCGGAACCATCTGACGACATGGGTACCAGTGATGAATCTACGACGTTCAGAGACTTGTTTTCTGCTTTGCCAGAACCGTTTGTCGACGTCGGCACCGGCGGCGATGACACGATGTTCAGCACATTGTTTTCCATTTTGAAGGCAAAGGCAGGAGACGATACCATCATCACTGGTGGCGGCAACGCCAGGATACTTGCCGGACCAGGAGACGACAGGCTCGAAATCACGGACGGAGGGGTTACAAAGTCAAATGGAGGTGAGGGGAGCGACACTTTTGTATTTGATGACAAAGGTGGCACCCATCTCGTGACAGACTTCTCGTTGGAAGAAATGGATGCGATCCTGCTGTTGGGGGATAGCGAATTTGAATGGGATCGGACGGACATCTTTGAAGTGACCGCCCAGTACGGTGACACGACGCTAATTTTCGAGAACGTGACTGGTCGTGAGTTTACCTATGAGGAAGCGTTTCTCTGAGGCGGCAAGCCATCTGGCCGCTCGACAACGTGATGTTTCGCCTTTCCCCGGTCCGGCCCCGGCTTTCATCCGACATTCCGGGCTTGGTTTGAGGCGGCGCAAATGGGCTTGATGTCAGTTTGTCGGGCGGTGAGTGTGGTCGGTTACGAAACAAAGGAGGGCTTGGGATGGTGGTTTTGTTGCTCCCATCGCCTGCGCTTGCCCATCTTGCCAGAGTTTTTGAGTGACCACTGCAATTGCAGGTGTGTTTAGTGAGCCTAGAAAAACTCGGACCGACTGCCCTTAGTAGGTAAGCCGGTCCAACATGGACATCCACCACTATGTTGGTGGCCATCGCTTTTTGCTCCCGGGTCACAGCTGGGTTGGTGGTCTATGAGTTCTTTGGTCAAACCATGCTGCATTACGCAGCAGGACCACCCAGCATTTCAGGGTTCCAACAGATTTCCCTTGAGTGAATTTTAGACGCGATCAAAAAAACGGACATTGCTCCCGATAGCTTGAACGGCAGAAAAGTTCCGCGATGTGTGAGTTCGACGAAGCCAGGAGTTCGCGCTTGCAGCGAATGACCGCAAAGCGGGCTGCGATTGCAGCATAGCGATTGGGTGGTGAATGTCTCTTATGGGCCGCTTCTAACGCATTGGGGAACCAGTCTTGAAGAGTGCGTCTTTCAGTTACTTCGATGAAACAGCTTCCAAACCCAAGGCAAAACAAAGATCGGCAACTGAGACATAGCGAAGAACAGTGTGACCGTGGGATTCAACGTTGTACCCAATGCAGCCCAAGCGAGGCCGACGTTCCGGTTCCCAAATGTCATCGCCAAGGCGATCTTTTCATCACTGGGAGCTCTTCCAATAGTGTATCCGATCGCCTGTTGGATCAAATTGGTTAGGAAGGCAGCCACCAGTATAGTCGCTGCAAATGTCATGTCGTCGCGAACTTCATCAAGAACGCCTTGCATGGTTGCGACCGCAAACACGAAGAGTGAGTAGAGGACCAACCTGTCGATCCAAACACCTTTCTGAGAAATCAACTTCCCTAGCAGAAAACGAACAAAAAGCGCTGAAAGCGCTGCTGTAAACAAGAGCTTCGAAAGCCCGACAAGAAGAGACAACGGGTCAATGTCGATTCCGATAGTCGATGCAACCAATGGCATTGTCAGAGGCGTGAGGCACGTGCTAACCAAGATAATTGTTAGGGGCGCTTCCCCTTTGTATCCAAACATTCTGGCTAGCGCCGCATTGCCTGATGATGGCGGGGATGCCAGAGCAAGCACAATTCCGGCTACAATTGGTGGTGGCAGCTGGGTCCAGTAGAGACCTGCGCCGACAACAAAAGGGAGTAGGATCACGGCAACAAGTGGCAGAATGATGCTTGTACGTGGTTGTAAGAAAGACCTTTTGAGTGCGTCTATGTCGGCCCTAAGGAATGTCCCAAAGATGAACAGAAAAACTGTCAGGGGAAGCGCAGGTCTGGCAAAATCTGAAAGTGGCGGAACTAACAGCCCCACCAAAACCCCGATTGCCAATATGCTCTGTCCGCTCATGTGTCGCGATCCCACGCCTTGATCAGATGCGTCGCCAAACTGGTCAAACCGATCGCATGATCCGTCGGAAGAGGCAAACGATGATCAACTGTGGCTTGCGCAATTGCCTTCAACAAGGACCTATGAAGCGGCCCTTCGGCTAGCCTGCCGCGAAAGAGAACAAAATCGGCGGAAAGCAGACATGGCGTATCTGCGGCGAATCCGGCTTGTGAGGTTCAAACATCGCTATTGTCGATGGTGAAGCCCCAAAGCGAGAGGAGAACGACCATGAAACGCTACGTTGGAATTGATGTCG
>CALFWN010000182.1 GCA_937928335.1 uncultured Litoreibacter sp.
GTGGCAGGCCTGTTCGCGGCGGCGCAATTTGGCAAGCTGACGCTGACCTTGCAGCTGTTGCGCGACACCTATCCGGGTGGCGGGGCCTTTGTGCCGGTGCTGATTTCCATCCTGGGGATTGTGGGCATTGTGCTGGGGGCCGTGGCGGGCTCTGTCGTGGCGCGGGTGGGGGTGACGCGGGCCATTATCGGGGCTTTGCTGGCGGGCGGGGCCTTGTCCCTGTGGCAGGCGCTGATCCCGCCGATCTGGGTCTTCGCGCTGTCGCGTGTGTTTGAAGGTGTGGCGCATCTGGCGATTGTGGTGGCCACCCCGACCCTGATGGCCAGCATATCGAGCGACGCGGACAGGCCTGTGGTGATGGGCATCTGGGCCGCGTTTTTCGGGATATCGATGGCGCTTTTGGCGGCACTTCTGCCCTGGGTGCTGGGGCTGGGCGGCCTGCCACTTGTGCTGATCGGCCACGGTCTGGGCATGTGGGCGATGGCGGCGCTCTTATACCCGCTTTTGCCCAAGCGCGGGGGGAGCAGGCCGGTTCCGGTCTCCTATTGGGCAGCACATCGGGTGATCTACACCACGCCCCGCCTGCTGATCCCCGGCGCGGGATTTGTGTGGTACACGATCCTCTATATAGCGCTTCTGGCGGTGCTGCCGGTCGCTCTGGTCTTGCCGGTCTGGGTGATCACGGCACTGCCGCTGATCTCGATTGGCGGCACGCTTTGGGGCGGGGTGCTGGCCAAGCGCGTGGCCCCCGACCGGCTGGTCGCGATGGGCTTTGCGCTGACGGCGCTGGCCACCGGGCTGGTCTGGGCGCTGTCGCCCGCGCTGTGGCCGCTTTTCGTGCTGTTCTTCGTGATGGCGCTGATCCCGGCAGGCTCCTTTGCCGCCATCCCGCATTTCAACGCGGCCGCCACGGACCGGGCGCGGGCCACGGGCGGCATCGCGCAGCTGGGCAATGTCGGCACCACGCTGGGCACGCCGATCTTCGTGCTGGCGCTGGAGGGCGGCGGGCTGGCGCTGGTCTGCGCCATCATGGCCGCCTTTTGCCTGCTGGGGCTGGCCGCAACCCGCGCATTGGCGCGGCGGATCAAATAAATCTGTGGATGTTCCCTTTACGTTCTGATAACCCGGTGGCATTTCCCGACAGGAGGGCTATCTGTCGCGGGATTGCTTTGTGGGGTGGATCATGGCCGAGCTGAAGAACATCGAAGTGCGCGGCGCGCGCGAGCATAATCTGAAAAATATCGATGTGGATATCCCGCGCGACCAGCTGGTGGTGATCACCGGCCTGTCGGGGTCAGGCAAGTCCAGCCTCGCCTTTGATACGGTCTATGCCGAGGGGCAGCGGCGCTATGTGGAATCGCTGTCTGCCTATGCGCGGCAGTTCCTTGACATGATGGAGAAGCCCGATGTCGATCATATCGCCGGGCTGTCGCCCGCGATCTCCATCGAGCAGAAGACCACCTCGAAAAACCCGCGCTCGACGGTGGGCACGGTGACCGAGATTTACGACTATATGCGGCTGCTCTTTGCCCGTGTCGGCACGCCCTATTCGCCCGCCACCGGCCTGCCCATCGAGGCGCAGCAGGTTCAGGACATGGTGGACCGCACAATGGCCATGAAAGAGGGCACGCGCGGCTACCTGCTGGCCCCCATCGTGCGCGACCGTAAGGGCGAATATCGCAAGGAATTTGCCGAGCTGGCCAAGCAGGGCTTTCAGCGGATCAAGGTGGATGGCGCGTTTTACGAGCTGGATACGCCGCCTGTGCTGGACAAGAAATTCCGCCATGATATCGACGTGGTGGTGGACCGGATCGTGGTCCGCGAGGGGTTGGAAACCCGGCTGGCCGACAGTTTCCGCACCGCTCTGGATCTGGCCGATGGCATCGCCATTCTGGAAATTGCGCAGGCCGCCGATGATGACAGCGCGCCGGAGCGCCACACGTTTTCCGAGAAATTCGCCTGCCCGACCTCGGGCTTCACCATCCCCGAGATCGAGCCGCGGCTGTTTTCCTTCAACGCGCCTTTCGGGGCCTGCCCAAGCTGCGACGGGCTGGGGGTGGAGCTGTTCTTTGACGAACGCCTCGTGGTGCCCGATGCCTCGCTGAAGCTCTATGACGGGGCGCTGGCGCCGTGGCGCAAGGGCAAGTCGCCCTATTTTCTGCAAACCATCGAGGCGATTGCGAAACATTACGAGTTTGACAAGAACACGCCCTGGAAGGATCTCGACGCGCATGTGAAACAGGTCTTCCTCTATGGCTCGGGCGAGGATGAGATCCCGTTTCGCTATGACGAGGGCGGGCGGGTCTATCAGGTGACGCGCAGCTTTGAGGGCGTGATCCCAAATATGGAGCGCCGCTACCGCGAGACCGACTCGAGCTGGATTCGCGAAGAGTTCGAGCGCTACCAGAACAACCGCCCCTGCGGGACCTGCGACGGCTATCGCTTGAAGCAGGAGGCGCTGGCGGTGAAGATCGGTCCCGCCTCCGAGCCAGACGCGCTGTTGCATGTCGGGCAGATCGTGCAGATGTCGATCCGGGAGGCGTTCGAGTGGTGCGAAAGCGTGCCGCAAAACCTCACCAAGCAGAAGAACGAGATTGCCAGGGCGATCCTGAAGGAAATCCGCGAACGGCTGGGCTTTCTGAACAATGTGGGGCTGGAATATCTGACCCTGTCGCGCAACTCCGGCACGTTGTCGGGCGGGGAAAGCCAGCGTATCCGTCTGGCCTCGCAAATCGGCTCCGGGCTGACGGGCGTGCTTTACGTGCTCGACGAGCCCTCCATCGGGCTGCATCAGCGCGACAATGGTAGGCTTCTGACCACGTTGAAAAACCTGCGCGACCAGGGCAATACGGTGATTGTGGTCGAGCATGATGAGGAGGCCATAAGGGAGGCCGATTACGTCTTCGATATCGGCCCCGGCGCGGGCGTGCATGGCGGGCAGATCACCGCCAAAGGCACCCCGGATGAGGTGGCGAACACCCCCGATTCCATCACCGGGCAATATCTGACGGGCAAGCGCGAGATCGCGGTGCCTGCCAAACGGCGCAAGGGCAATGGCAAGAAGCTGACGGTCAAGAAGGCCACCGGCAACAACCTGCAAAACGTCACTGCCGATTTCCCGCTGGGGCAGTTTGTCTGCGTCACCGGCGTCTCGGGCGGGGGGAAATCCACGCTGACCATCGAGACGCTGTTCAAGACCGCCTCCATGCGGCTGAACGGTGCGCGCCAAACGCCCGCGCCTTGTGAGACCATCGCGGGGCTGGAGCAGCTCGACAAGGTGATCGACATTGACCAGCGCCCCATCGGGCGCACGCCGCGCTCGAACCCTGCCACATATACCGGGGCGTTTACGCCGATCCGCGAATGGTTTGCCGGGCTGCCGGAGGCCAAGGCGCGGGGCTACAAGCCGGGGCGGTTCTCTTTCAACGTCAAGGGCGGGCGCTGCGAGGCATGTCAGGGCGACGGCGTCATCAAGATCGAGATGCACTTCCTGCCCGATGTCTATGTCACCTGCGAGACCTGCAACGGCGCGCGTTACAACCGCGAGACGCTGGAGGTCAAATTCAAGGGCAAATCCATCGCCGATGTGCTGGATATGACCGTGGAAGACGGGCAGGAGTTCTTCAAGGCGGTGCCGTCAATCCGCTCCAAGATGGACGCGCTGATGCGGGTGGGCCTGGGCTATATCAAGGTTGGCCAGCAGGCCACGACCCTCTCAGGCGGGGAGGCGCAGCGGGTCAAGCTGTCCAAGGAGCTGGCCAAATCCTCCACCGGCAAGACGCTTTATATCCTCGACGAGCCCACCACGGGGCTGCATTTCGAGGATGTGCGCAAGCTGCTGGAGGTGCTCCACGAGCTGGTGGATCAGGGCAACAGCTGCATCGTGATCGAGCATAATCTCGACGTGATCAAGACCGCCGACCACATCATCGACATTGGCCCAGAGGGCGGCGATGGCGGCGGCAAGATCGTGGCCAAAGGCACGCCGGAGCAGGTCGCCAAGGTGGAGGGCTCCTATACCGGGCATTACCTCAAGGACATGCTGGCGCCCAAAGCGGCGAAGAAACCCGCCAAGAAACCCGGCAAAAAGATCGCGGCGGAATAGGTGGCTTGCAGGGGGTCAGCCCCCTGCGATCTCGACGACGTTAAGGATCACCCGGCTTTCATTATCGACGGAAATCACCCGGTTGCCGATCTGGTAATAGGTGGCGGTGTCCAGCGGTGGCAGGTCGGCGCTGGCCGGGTTTGCCATTGCGGGCATGGCGCTTTCGAAACGCTGGCCGGGCATCAGGATGACCGGGTGGCGCAGCGAGCCGTCAGTGACGCTGCCTCTGCTGGCGCAGCGGCCTGCCTTGCGCACCTGACCGGGCGCGCAGACCCGCGAGACCACGCTTTTTGCGCCTGCGCTGCGGGGTTTTGAGGCTTTCGCCGCCGTGACTTTCTGTTTGACCTGCGGCTTGGCGCTTTGCGCCAGAACAGGGGCGGTCACAGCCCCGGCCAGAGCCACAGAGGTCGCAAGGGCGGATAGAAGCAGTTTTGGGGTGAGCATGGCAGTCTCCTTACACTCGTCAATAGGCCTGACCCCTCTGCGCAGCGCAGCCGGATCAGGGCAGAAAGCTGCGGCCCACGCCAAAATATGCGGGGCGCGCATTTGTTGAACTGAGGTCAGCCTATCACGGTCGCCGGGCAAGTGCACGTGGCCTTGTCGGTGCGACGTCGATGCGCGGCCAGCTCGTCGACCAGCCTAGTCGACCAGCCGGGTCTCGATCTCTGCCGCGCTTTCCAGCGTTTTATGCACCGGGCAGCGGTCGGCAATCTGCAGCAGGCGGGCGCGTTGTTCCTCGTCCAGATCGCCTTCGAAATGGATTTCGCGCACGAAACGGTCGATCTTGGAATGGCCGCCATCGGCGTCTTGTGCGTGCATCGCGTCATGTTTGACATCGACCCAGACCGAGGCCAGCGGCCAGTTCTTGCGCCGCGCATACATGCGGATCGTCATCGAGGTGCAGGCCCCCAGACCGGCAGACAGGTAGCCATAGGGCGTCATGCCCTTGTCGGTGCCGCCATAGGCCACCGGCTCGTCGGCCTGCATGTGGAACTTGTGGCCGAGATTGATGTCTTGCAGGAACCCTTCAGGGTCGGCCTCGCGCACCCGCAACACGCCCTCGGGCGCGCCGATTGGCGGCGCAGGCGGGCGCAGGTCGAGATATTTGGAGGACCACGCGGCGATCACGTCGGCGGCGTATTCGGCATCCTCCTCGCGGGTGATCAGATGGTCGGCGTCGCATAGCGTCACAAAGCTCTTGGGGTGTTTGGCGTGGATGAAGATCTGCGTGGCGTTTTCCACGCCCACGGTCTGGTCCAGCGGGGCGTGCAGCACCAGCAGGGATTTATCGAGCGTGGCCAGATCCGCCTCAAGGCGGCTGGTGGCCACATCCTCCAGAAAATCCGCGCCGATCTTGATGGGACGCCCGCCAAGCTGCACCTCGGCGACGCCCTGGGCTTTGATCTCCTCCACGGAGGCGCCGAAATTATGGATCACGTGATCAGGGGCAAAAGGCGCGCCGATGGTGACCACGGCCTGCGCCTGCGGCACGTGTTTTGCCGCCGCAATAATCGCGGCCCCGCCCAGCGAATGGCCGATCAACAGCTCCGGGCCCAGGTCGCGCTTTGCCAGCTCGGCTGCGGCCAGTGACAGGTCCTCGACATTGCTGGTGAAGGTGGTGTTGGCAAATTCGCCGTCGGAATGGCCCAGCCCGGTGAAGTCAAACCGCAGCACGGCAATGCCCATATTGGCCAGCCGGGAGGCAATGCGCCGCGCCGCCGGGATATCTTTCGAGCAGGTAAAGCAATGGGCGAAAAGGGCCGTGGCCAGAACGGGACCCGCAGGCAGGTCAAGTCGTGCAGCAAGCTCATCACCGGAATGTCCGGTGAAGGTAAATCGTTCTGTCGCCATGTAGTAATTCCCTTTACTGGCCCTACGATGGGGGCAACCCGGCCACATGGCAACGCGGGCGGGGCCACAATCACGAGATGGTGAGCAGGATTTAGAACTTGTGATGCCGCAGGTATCAGGCCTTTGGCCGCCCGTGGGCAGGCTTTCAGCCCCCCATAAGCCTGGCGTCAAACGGGTATTTGGTCAGGTTCTCGTAGCCATCCTCGGTGATGATCACCTGATCCTCCAGCTTGATGGAGAAGTCACCGCCCACCTCGCCGACCAGCACCTCGACGCAGAGCGCCATGCCGGGTTGCAGCTCATGGTCAAACGCGCCCTCGACATGTTTGTCCGGGTAGGCCACCAGCGGCCACTCGTCGCATAGCCCCACACCATGCATCAGGCAGCCGTATTTCTGGGCCTGATATTTGTCATGCAGCACATAGGTATTCATCGTCAGGTCGCGGATCGCGATGCCGGGTTTCAGCATCTCCATATTGGTCTGGATATGCTCGACGCTGTGTTTCATCGCCTCGATCATGTCGGGGCGCGGGGCGTCGTCGCCGATCCACCAGGTCCGCGAGATGTCGCAGCAGATGCCATAGGCGCCGATCAGGTCGGTATCAAAAGCCAGTATCTCATTGCTCTGGCAAATGCGCGGCCCGCATTCCTGAAACCACGGGTTGGTGCGCTGCCCCGAGGCCAGCAGCCGGGTCTCGATCCATTCGCCGCCGCGTTTGATATTCTCGGCATGGAGCACGGCCCAGACGTCATCCTCCGACACGCCGCCGCCGGGGATGTTGGCGCGGGCGAAATCTTCCATCTCGTACATCGCCATCTCGCAGGAATGGCACGAGGCGCGCATCGCCAGTATTTCGTCGGGGCCCTTGATGGCGCGGGCATGTTCGGTCAGGTCCTCGCCCTCATGAACCTCGAACCCGGCTGCCTCCAAGGCGCGCAGGCCCGAGATCATGATCTTGTCCACCGCCAGCCGCCGGTTGCCGCCACCATGCTCCCTGAGCAGCTCATCCACCTGCGCGGCAAAGCCCGAGGCTGCGGCCTGCGTCTTGTCGCCAGTGGCGAAATAGAACATCGACGCGCCCGAGCGGCGCTCGCGGACCAGCGGGTTGAACTCGCTGAGAAACGGCGCGTTCTTGTAATCCCAGATCACCATATAGCCATCCGCGCAGACAAGTGCGGCGCGGAACGGGTTATGGGTGTTCCACAGCTGCATATTGGTGCTGTCAGTGGCATAACGGATGTTGAGCGGGTCGAACATCAACAGCCCGCCCATACCCTGCTGCACCACCTGACCCACCAGCCGGTCCAGCCGGTATTGCCGCATCCGCTCCAGATTGGGCAGGGACAGTCCGGCTTTCTCCCATTCTGAATAGGCCAGCAGCGTCGGCCCGATTTCCATCCGGTCATTGTCATTGGCCAACCCGTCGCCCAGATGGCTGCCTTTGGACGGGTCAATCTTGCGCGTGTCGCGGTAATGCTGGTTCATATCTGCTCTCCCGATACGGTTCAGGATGGAAGCAGCTTGCCCGCTATGCTACCCGAAAAACGGCATGAAACGCGTCGCAAAGGGGGTAAATTGCCAGTTTTCAATGAAAATACGGTGATCTGCCAGAAGGTGTTGCCCGATGCGCCGTGGCTCAGCGCCGCGACGCGCAAATTGCCGGGGGTGCAGCCGCTTGATATGGCGCATTGGCTGGTGGTGGATGAGGCCTATGCCGCTCAGATGGGCCTGC
>CALFWN010000183.1 GCA_937928335.1 uncultured Litoreibacter sp.
TGTCAGAGCCGAAAACCAGCCCGTAATTGGTGAAGCCCTCGAAGCTGGAGGGGAAGCCCCAGTAATTCCCGGTGGTGAAATCCGCGTCGGGCTTGATGGAGAAGAGCGCCACGGCCAAGAGCGGTGCCAGCCAGACCAGCAAAGCAACGGGCAGCATAGCCTTGTAAGCAATCTGGACGCCGGGGGTCGATTTCTCAATTGGAGTTGGAAACATATTAGCGTCCCTTCTCTTCGTTATACATCGAGTAGAGGAAGTAGGTGATGAAGACGAGCATGATCAGGAACAGCACCACGGCGACGGCGGCGCCGTAGCCCATGCGGAAGCCGTATTCGCTGAGCGCGACCTCGAACATGTAGAAGCTGAGCACCCGGCTGGAGCCAAATGGCCCGCCATTGGTCATGATGGAGATCAGATCGAAGGAGCGCAGCGCGCCGATGATGGTCACCACGAAAGCGATGAAGGTGGCGGGTTTCAATTGCGGGACCACCACATACCAGAGCATCTTGAGGCGCTTGGCCCCGTCAAGGCGGGCGGCCTCGATCTGTTCGGGGTCCACGGCGTTCAGGCCGGTGAGGTAGAGGATCATGCAATAGGCCGTTTGCGGCCAGAGGCCCGCGGCGATGATGCCGTAGGTCACGTAGGCCTCGTCGCCCAGCACGTTGATCGGGCCGAGGCCGACCCAGCCCAGCGCGATATTAAAGAGACCAAAGGTCGGGTCGTAGAACCAGCCGAAGACGAGGCCCACAACCACCTGAGAGATCACGAAGGGGAAGAAGAACAGCGACTTGTAGAGCCGGATGCCCCAGACGGTCTGGTTCAGCAAAAGCGCGATGAACAGGCCTGCGGGGATGGCCAACAGATAGAGCGCCAGCCAGATAAAGTTGTTTTTCAGCGAGGTGTAGAAGGCGCCGTCATCCCAAAGCTCGGAATAGTTGGCGAGGCCTATATTCTGCGCCTCGCCGAGCCCGTCCCAGGACAGGGTGGAATAGTAGAAGGACTGAAAAATTGGAGCGATGACATAGAACCCGAAAAAAACGATGCCGGGAGCAAGGAAAAGCCACGGGGTCGCCGTGATCTCGTTTCGCTTGTACCAACCCCGTTGGCTGGTGCCGGTTAAGACTGTTGTGTCTGCCATGACAGATCCTCCCACGGGTCAGTCTGATGCGTTGCAAAAATCAGCGCATGTGAAAAAGCCGGATGGGCTTTTGCAGATGGGCTGGGGTGTCAGGCCGGAGGGGTCCCCGGCCTGACGGTATTCATGTGGACTTATTTGTAGATACGCTCTGCGGCCTTGTCCAAACGAGCCAGGATCGCGTCCAGATTGTCTGGCTTGACCATGAACTCCTGCAGGCCTTCCATGCCAACTTTTGCCATTTCAGCGGGTGCGTCACGGTCGAAGAACTGTGCCACGCCGCCCGGGCTGTTGGAGGAGAGCATTTCGAAGCCCTCTTTCAGGAACTTGTCGTCATCCACCGAGGAGTTGGCGTTGACCGGCAGCTGGCCCAGCGCGTCGCCCGCGTTGATCAGCGTCTGGTTCTCAGCCGATGTGACGAACTTCAGGAACGCTTTCGCGTTTTCTTTGTTCGAGGCACCCGACGGGATGTGGAACGTGTCGGTTGGCGCGTCTTCTGCCAGCTCGATACCATCGGTGATTGCAGGGAACTGGTAGAAGTCCAGCTTGCTGTCATCCAGACCCGCCTCGCGCAGCGGTGGCACAGCGAAGTTGCCTTTCAGGATCGCGGCGGCTTCACCCGACACGATGAAAGGCAGCGATTCCTGCCAGCTGTAGGAGGTGTGGTTGTCCACGAAGGCACCCATGTCCAGCAGCTCTTTCCAGTTTGCGAAGGTCGCGCGGACCTCGGGGCTGTCCCATTTCTCGTTGCCGCCCAGAAGGGAGGCGTGGAAGTCATAGCCATTGGTGCGCATGTTGAGGTAGTCGAACCAGCCGCCAGCCGTCCACAGGAACTTGGTGCCGATGGTGTAGCACTTCTTGCCGGCATCAAGGATTGCCTGACAATTGGCTTTCTCTTCGGCCCAGCTTGCAGGCTCTTTCAGGCCCAGCTCTTCGTAGATGTCTTTGCGGTAATAGACACCCCACTGGTAATATGTGTAGGGCACGCCCCACTGCTTGCCGTCGATGGTCATGGTCGGCTTGATCGCAGCGAGCGAGTCGCTGAAACCGTTCGCTTCCCAGACGTCGGACACGTCTTCGAACAGGCCCGCTTCGACGAAGGGTGCCATGCGGTTGCCGGGGTACCAGGAAGTGATATCCGGCGCATCGGCAGACAGGAAGTTGCGGATGGCCGTCTTGTGCGCTTCGCGGTCGTTGATGTTGACGATGACGTTGACGTCGGGGTTAGCGGCCTTGAAGGCCTCTACCGCGGCTTCAAAGCCCGCCTTGGGACCCGGGTTCGGGTCGTCGAAGTTGATCACCAGGTCACCAGCCAATGCGGCTGTTGACATGGCTGCAGATAACGCAATCGACAGAAGTGACGATTTCAGTGCGAATTTCATTGCCTTCTCCCTCAGTGTCAGTCCGATTCCGGACCGGTTATGTGCAACCTGTGAGGTTGCGTCAAATCAACAGGGTTGCACAGCGCAACGCCTGCGTTGAAAAAATTGTCATGCATTGCACCGCCAGACTGCAACGTCCGCCACGGCGAGATGTTTGGTGCCAAGCTCGAATGGCCCATCGTGGGGCAGCTCGACAGCGTCCGGGCCGTAGTTGAACGCGAACACCCGATCGCCCCGCTGCCGCAGGCGCAGGCCCCCTTCGCACCGCGTGACCGGCAGGCCGAGTTCCACCAAACGGGCCGCCACGAAACGCGTGCAGCTCTCCGGGTCGAGACGCGCGTTGACGTAGTGCCAGTTGCCGCGGCAGTAGTGAAAGCCCCATCCGTCGGCAAATCGGGCGCGTGCAGGCAATTCGCTGTCGACGCGCTCGCGCCAGCGCCAGGCGTTCAGGCCGCCGTCGCAGGCCACCGGCTCAAACACCGCGTCGGGCAGCGACTCGACCTGGATCACGCGCAGCGGTAACACCCGCTGCAACGCGCCGGGTGCGAGATTGTCCGGGATCGCGCAATCGCCATCGAAGCTGCCCGTGCGCGCGGTGGCGATCACAGTGGCGCCACTCGCGTCGCCTATCACCGACCTGAATTTTTTCAGTGTCATTAAGTGGATGGGTTTAGCGTAAAATCTTTAAAATATCGTTTTCGGCATGATCTTTGCTTAAAGAATTTCACAGCCTATTGGGTAAAGCCTATATCAAAGCCCGCCAAAAGCGTTATGCCGCAGTCTTATAATCGTAAAGTTTCAACCGGTCTCATATCATATCGCGCGGCTCTAAAACATAGATCGCTTGTTTGAAAAATCCTGCAACAGGATAAATTTTACTATATTTTAAAGACAAGTTTAAACGATCAAAACTCTGCTTCCAGATAATATCTGTGCGATTACTATGAGGATGGCCGATAAATTCAAGGTTCATGACGCTATCCACCAATTTGGTTAGCCATTCCATAATCACATTATTATAGACATCTTCTATAATAATAACGCGCCGCGCTATGCGGGCGGCCTCTTGGATAAGATAGTCTGGGTCATGGACATGATGTAACACCGTTGGCAGCAAGGCCGTGTCAAAAGCATCTTTGCAAAAGGGAATTGTCTCGCCATTATAAATTTTAGGCCGTAGATCCTCGTGATAGCTGCTATCAACAATATCAAGGCCCGTCACATCATAGCCTTGGGCGCGCATTACCGCCAGCAAGCTGCCTGGCCCTGACCCAATTTCAATATGGCTGCCCATCTCGCCCAAATAATCCTGCATCCAGCCGAGCTTACGTTTGGCATCTATTTTCCAACATGCAAAGGTCAGCGGGCCTAGGATCGGTAATTTCCATAGGTTCAGTTTAAAACGCGGCTTTGGCATGATAGCGGTCATAATCTATCTATAATGGGACCCTTAAAAAGCGCCAGTCACACCCTGTCATATGGCTGTGAAAGCATTGTGATATTAT
>CALFWN010000184.1 GCA_937928335.1 uncultured Litoreibacter sp.
CAAGCGGACCAAGGACGATGATATGGAGATGCGCATGTTCTTCGATGTCTCCGGCACGGCCGCGCAGAAGGCCCGTCCGGTTGGCCCGAAAATGGCCGCAGAGCTGTTCGAGCTGCCCGCGCCGATCGTCACCAAGGGAGAGACATTTGGCGATTTTCAGGTGTCAAAGGAGAGCGCCCGCAAACTGGGCCTGCGCAACATCTTGCGCGACAGAGGTGCGATGCGCTGCGCCTCGGGCCAGCAGCTTGCCCGCTGGCTTGCCGCCAACCATCCGAAACTGGGGGTCAAAGAGCTTCCAGCGCCTCAGGTCCTGAAGAAGCACCACATTACCAAGACGCCTCTTTGGTTCTACTGCCTGCAAGAGGCCACCAAGACCAAGAAGCTGACCGGCGTGGGCGGGATCGTTGTGGCCTCCGTATTCGCACGGCTCCTGAAACTGGACCAGGAGAGCATCCTGCATACCGATTTCGAGCCCTGGTCAGGTTTTGGCGACCGGTTCACGATGGGCAACATGATGAAATGGATGGAAGACCATCGCGGCCATGTGGCGCACGCGGATGAGCTGCGCTGCGGCTAGCCTCCCGCTCTGCCACGGGTGCGCTCAGGCGAAAAGCTCGTGGCAGAGTTCCAGCGCGTCGACAAGCACATCAACCTCGGCCTGCGTGTTATACATTGCAAACGAGGCGCGGCAGGTGGCGGTAACGCCCAGATGCTCCATCAAAGGTTGGGCGCAATGATGCCCCGCGCGCACCGCCACGCCGCGCTTGTCAAGCACGGTCGAGATGTCATGCGCATGTGCGGCCCCCTCCAGCGTGAACGAGAAGATCGCGGCCTTGCTGGCGGAGCGGCCCTGCACGCCGAGCCAGTTCAACCCGTCAAGCCGGGTGCGGGCATAGTCGCGCAGGCTGGCCTCATGGGCTGCAATCTTGTCCATGCCGACGCCCATCATATAGTCCAGCGCAGCCCCCAGCCCGATCATCTGCACGATGCCGGGCGTGCCTGCCTCGAATTTCATCGGCGGGTCATTATAGGTGATGGCATCCTTGTGGACCTCACGGATCATGTCGCCGCCGCCCATGAAGGGCCGCATCTCGGCCATGCGTTCCTTGCGGATATAGATCGCGCCCGAACCTGACGGCCCGTATAGCTTGTGCCCCGTGACCGCGTAGAAATCGCAGCCGATATCGCGCACATCCACCGGCATATGCACCGCCGCCTGACTGCCATCGACCAGCACCGGCACCCCTTTGGCGCGGGCCCCTTCGCAAATGGTTTTCACATCGACCACGCTGCCCAGCACATTGGACAGCTGGGTCACGGCGACAAGCCTGGTCCTGGGCGTGATCGCATCCAGCACGCGTTGCGCATCGAGATCGCCATTGGTGTCGACATCCACCCAGACCAGCTCCACCCCCAGACGTTCACGCAGGAAATGCCAGGGCACGATATTGGCGTGATGCTCCATCACACTGAGCACGATCTGATCCCCCGCCTGCAGGCGCGGCATGGCCCAGCTATAAGCCACCAGATTGATGCCTTCGGTGGTGCCGGAATTCATCACGATCTCGTCTTCCGAGCCGGCGTTCATGAAGGTGGCGATGGTGCCGCGCACGGCCTCGTATTTCTCCGTCGCGAGGTTGGAGAGGTAATGCAGCCCGCGATGCACATTGGCATATTCATTGGAATAGGCATTGGTGACAGCGTCGATCACCACCTGCGGCTTTTGCGCCGACGCACCATTGTCGAGATAGACCAGCGGCTTGCCGTTGACCTGCCGCGACAGGATGGGGAAATCGGCCCGGATGGCCTCGACATCATAGGAAGCGCTGTTAGCCATTTGGCATCTCCAACCCGAGTAGAACTGCGATCAAAGCGATGAGCAGGCTGAACCCGAAAATCACCCCGAACAGGGAAATAATCACACCCAGCAGCACGGCGCCCCGGTGTGTAAAGTGATGTGCAACAGTGACAAAATTCACAAATAACCATGCCGAATAGAGGCTGAAACCCAGCCCCAGAAGCCCCGCCGCAACCAAGGAGACGGTGCCAAACAGGATTTGCACCACCTGCGCCAGCAGCAAGATGGCCTGCAGCCAGATCACCAGCTTCAGGGAGGTGTCAAAATGCCCCTGCCCGCCAAAAGCGCGGCCGATATAGTGCATGGAAAACACCGTCAGCACCAAAAGCCCCCACAGCACCAGCGCGAATATGATCGGCGAGGAGACAAATTGCAGGCCCAGCGCCTGCTCTTGGCTGATCGGGGTCATGTAGTTCATGATCCGGGCCCCAATGACCGAAAGCGCCACAATCACGGTCAGCGCGCCCCAGAGAACCTCCCGCGCCACATTGATCCCCGCCACAGCGCGCGCCCCCGCCCGAGGATCTGACAGCGTCAGGATCAGCAAATTTCCCCAAAATCCATTCATACCGTGACGTCCTGCCATTCAAGCGCGATCAGGTTGTTGATCCAAAGATAGAGGAAGGCCACAAAGACAAGGGTCGAGGCGGCCGTGAGGCCCGGACCGGGACCCACAAAACCCGCGACGAGGCCCTGAAACAGGACCACGGGCGCCACGCAAAGCAAGGCCCAGAAAAGCGCGAGCCGCGCATCAAGCCAGACGCCCCTGCCCCCAAGGACCCGCGCCACCAGATGTGAGCCCGCCGCGACGAAAAGAAACATCAGCGGGGCAAGCAGCACCGTGCCGTAAAACAGCGGCAGGGCGAGGCTGGCCACGGGGGTATCCACCCCGTCAAGCGCGGCGAAATGCGACTCGCGTGACAGCTCTGGCAGGCGGGCCACGAAGAACAGCAGGCAGGCGATGAAAAGCCACATCAGCCCCAGCGCCTCATCCGCCCCGCCCGCGCGATGGCCGCGCATCACCTCGCGCGGGGCGCGGTAGCTGCGCAATATTGCCGTAACCGTGGACATCGCCTAGCCGGCACTGCGCCGGGCCAGCCAGTCCTCTAGTCGCTGGTGCAGGGCATCGGACAGGTCTTCGCTGTCAATCTCTTCAAGGGCCTCGGCAAGGAACGCCAGAACCAGCAGATCTTGCGCCTGGTTCAACGGCACGCCGCGCGATTGCAGATAGAAGAGCGCATCCTCATCAATTGCTCCGGAGGTGGAGCCGTGCGAACACGCCACGTCATCGGCGTAAATCTCAAGCTCGGGCTTGGCCAGAAACTGGCTGTCCTCATCGAGAAGCAGCGACTGGCTGATCTGGTAGCCATCGGTTTTCTGCGCGCCCTCCTTGACGAGGATCTTGCCCTGAAACACACCGACAGC
>CALFWN010000185.1 GCA_937928335.1 uncultured Litoreibacter sp.
TACATAGTCACCGGCCGCACCACAAGTTTTCGCACCACCTCATGGGTGATGGAATACGGCGTCTGGACGGATCAGGGTCTGCAGGCCACGGGCAGCTCGGTGCTGGTGCAGCTGGACGCCGCAACGACTGAAAAGAAGCCCTTGGGCGAAGAGATCATCCGCACCTTCATGACCCGAGACGGCGCCACGAAGGCCTAGCCGCGCAGATATGCCAGCAGCATCCGGGTCGAGCCGTCTTTGGTCGCGTCACTTTCAGTGCCGTCCAGGATGGGAGTCAATGCGTTGGCCAGCTCCTTGCCCAGCTCGACCCCCCATTGGTCAAAGGAGTTGATGCCCAGCATCACGCCCTCCACAAATACGCGGTGCTCGTAGAGGGCTATGATCTGGCCCAGCACGTAAGGCGTAAGCTTGGGGTAGACGAGCGTTGTTGACGGCCGGTTGCCGGGGAAAACCCGGTGGCGGGCCTGACGCTCCAGCTCTGCGCCTACAAGACCTTTGGCAGCCATGATCCTGGTGGCTTCCTCCAGCGAGCGGCCAACCATCAAGGCCTCCGACTGGGCAAGACAATTGGCCACCAGCAGCGCGTGATGATGCGCCAAACCTTCCTCGTGACCCTCTTTGGCGAGCATGAATTCGCAGGGAATGACCCGCGTGCCTTGATGGATCAGCTGATAGAACGCGTGCTGCCCATTGGTGCCGGGCTCGCCCCAGACGACGGGGCCGGAATGCACCGGCAGATCACTGCCATCCATTGCGACCGACTTGCCGTTGCTCTCCATCTCCAGCTGTTGAAGATAGGCAGGCAGCCGGGACAGACGATTGTCATAGGGCAGCACCGCGCGGGTGGCGTGCCCGCAGCCCTGATTGTGCCAAATACCCACCAGCGCCAGAAGCACCGGCATGTTCCTGGCCAGCGGCGCCTCTTGGAAATGGCTGTCCATTGACCAGCCGCCATCCAGAAATTTGTCAAACGCCTGCGGGCCGATCGCGATCATCAGAGACAGCCCGATTGGCCCCCAGACCGAATAACGCCCGCCAACCCAATCCTCGAACCCGAAGACGCGTGATCCGTCGATGCCGAAAGCGGCGGTCTTTTCTTCCGCCGTCGAGACAGCGGCGAATTGTGCGCCGGGTTCGCCAACCACTTGCTTCATCCAGTCATGGGCGCTGCGCGCGTTGGTCATGGTCTCGATTGTGGTGAAGGTCTTGGAGGCCACGATCACCAGCGTCGTGGCCGGGTCGAGCCCGTCAAGCGTGTCCGCCAGATCCGCCCCATCCACGTTTGAGACGAAATGCAGCCGTGGCCCGTCATGAAATGGCGCAAGCGCCAGCGTGGCCATAGCCGGGCCAAGATCGGAGCCGCCGATGCCAATATTGATCACATCCGTAATCTTGCCGCCCTGCCCTGTGAAACTGCCATCGCGTATCGACGTCGCAAAAGCGGCCATCTCCGCGCGAATGCGCAGCACCTCGCGAAGGTCTTCGTCAGGCACACCTGCAGGGCCGCCGTCCATGTTGCGCAACAGCGTATGCAGCACCGCGCGGTCTTCGGTCTCGTTGATGGCTGCGCCGGAAAACATCGCCTCGCGCTTGGTTTCGACACCCGCAGCCGCGGCTATTGAAAGAAGAAAATCCAGCGTCTCTGGCGTGATCTGCGTCTTTGAATAATCAAGCAGCATGTCGCCACATGACACAGAGAACCCCTGCGCCCGCCGATCATCCTTTGCAAATAAATCCGCAATGACAGGCCGCGTCGCAGCCACGCGTTTCAATTCGTCCCACATCGCCTGTTCCATCATTCTGCCCAATGCACTGTTGCGTTTGCGAGCACCGTCTTGATCGGGGCTTCATGAGGATCAAGCATGGCCGCCCTCTCCAGAGCTGCGCGTTTCTCCGCACCGGTGATCAGGATATGCGTGTTCATCGCGCCACTCAATGCGTGGGCCGTCAGGGTCACGCGGGTCTCCTGACCCTCGGGATGAATGGCCATCGCCGGGGCCTGGGTGCTCAAGGCTTCCTCAAGCTCTGCTGCGCCCGGAAACAGCGAGGCGGTGTGCATATCCGCGCCCATTCCCAAAAGCAGGATCGAGATCGGCAGCTCGGGCTGCAACATGTCGGATAAATCACCCATCGCAGCCTCAGCCTCCTGGCCGGGCATGAAGAACGGCACGAAGCGCGCGGCAGCGGCGCGGTTGGTCAGCAGCCGCGATTTGATCAGCCGGGCGTTGGACCGCTCCGAGTTTTCATCCACCCAGCGCTCGTCAGTGGGCATCACATGCACCCGCCACCAATCCAGATCTGCGGCACAAAGCGTGTCAAAGACCGGACCGGGCGTGGTGCCGCCGGGGACGGCAAAACTGGCAAATTCATGGGTGATCAGGCATTCGCTCAGCTCGCCCGCCAGATGCTGGGCCAGATCGATCATCAGCATGTCACGGTCGGCATATTCGACGAGTTTCATTTGCGGATTTCCCTCCATCTGCGCCCATCACGGTGCAGCAGCATCAGCGCGTCTTCGGGGCCGGAGCTGCCCGGCTCATAGGGTTGGGGCCTGTCGCCGCGCTTTGTCCAGCCGGCAATGATCGGGTCGGTCCAGGCCCATGCGGCCTCCACCTCGTCGCCGCGCATGAACAGCGTCTGGTTGCCCCGGATCACATCCATGATCAGGCGCTCATAAGCATCGGGCACATCTTCGGCCTCGGGGCCAAGCGCGTCGGCAAATGTCATGTCCAGCGGCACATCCACCAGCCGCATCCCGCCGGGCCCCGGCTCCTTGATGGTGACGCGCAGGTCCATCCCTTCGTCGGGTTGCAGACGGATGGTCAGCACATTGTCGTGGGAGCCTGCATCCTCCCCGAAGATCGAATGCGGCGTCTGCTTGAAATGGATCACGATCTCGGAGCTGCGCGCTTTCAGCCGCTTGCCCGTGCGCAGATAGAACGGCGTGCCCTTCCAGCGCCAGTTCGAGATGTCGACCTTCATGGCAATGAAGCTCTCGGTCTTGGTCTCGGGGTTTTGCGAATGGGCGACATAGCCGTCCACATCCTCGCCCGGCCCGTATTGGCCGCGCACGATGTTATCCGCAGGCACCTCGTCAAGTGCGCGGATCACTTTCAGCTTCTCATCGCGCACCGCATCAGGGTCAAACCGCGAGGGAGGCTCCATCGCCGTCAGACACAAAAGCTGCATCAGGTGGTTCTGCACCATGTCCCGCATCGCGCCGGATTTGTCGTAATAGGCCCCGCGCCCATCCACGCTGACGGTCTCCGCCACAGTGATCTGAACATGGTCCACATATTGCGCGTTCCACAATGGCTCGAACAGCACATTTGCAAAGCGCACCGCCATGAGGTTCTGCACGGTTTCCTTGCCCAGATAATGGTCGATGCGGTAAATCTGGCCCTCGTCAAAGCTGTCGGCCAAAACCGCGTTCAGCGCCTGCGCGCTTTCGAGATCGCGCCCGAACGGCTTTTCGACCACGATACGGGCGTCCGGGTTGGCGATTTTATGGGTATGCAGCCGGGTGGCCAAATCCCCAAAGAGCGAGGGGCCTACGGAAAAATAGAAAGCCTGCACCACGTCCTTGCGCACCAGCTTGGCAAGCGCGTCCCAGCCATCAGTACCTGTCGCATCAACAGTCACATAATGCAGCCGAGTTGCAAATTCCTTGATGGTCTTGGCGTCCTGGCGTTTTTTGGGAACGAATTCTTCAATTGCCTTGCTGACCAGTTCCCGGAAATCCTTGTCCTTGAGCGCGCCACGCGCAGCCCCGATCACCCGCGCGTTCTCGGGCATTTGCCCCGCACAGAAGCGCCGATACAGACCGGGCAAGATCTTGCGGCGGGCCAGGTCACCCGTCCCCCCGAAAATGACCAGATCAAACGGTTCAACCGGGATAATTCGAGAAACCATAGCGACATTTGCCCTTCGTGGCGCGCCATCACTGGCGCAATGTTAGCGGTAACGGCTTGTCCATAAGTTCCCGTCCCCGCAATGTCTAGCATGAGAGTGATTGAGGGCAAACAATCACAGTCCCGTCACCAGTCATTTAGAGCGCTTTCGTTTCGCAAGCGCAGGCTTTAAACCCAAACCCAGACCATTTCGGAGCGACCTGATGAAAGACCAATTGCACCCTGCCATTCTGGCAAATCAGGGGAAGTTCCAAGACCCGCTGCTCACCGCAAAAGGTGAAGAGCGTGCGAGCGTGTCGCTGACCAATCCGCAAACGCTGTGGTTCAACACCGGCACGCTGTGCAATATCGAATGCGCGAACTGCTACATCCTGTCTTCGCCCACCAATGACGCGCTGGTCTACCTGACCACGGATGAGGTGCGCAGCTATCTCGACCAGCTTGACGCGCGCAACTGGGGCGTGCGCGAAATCGCGTTCACGGGCGGCGAGCCCTATATGAACCCCGACATGAACAACATGACCCGCGCGGCCCTTGAGCGCGGCTATGACGTGTTGATCCTGACCAATGCCATGCGGCCCATGATGCGCAAGATAGTCCGCGCCGGGCTGTCCGAGCTGATCGCCGAGTTCGGGGACAAGATCACCTTCCGTGTGTCGCTCGATCACTGGTCCGAAACCCTGCACGACCAGGAGCGCGGCGCGGGGTCGTTTGACAAAACCATCGAGGGGATGATCTGGCTGCGCGACCAAGGCGCCAGACTGGCCGTGGCGGGCCGCTCCATGTGGGATGAAACGGAAACCGCTGCGCGGGCGGGTTTTGCCGCGCTCTTTGCGCAGCATAGTTTCAAGATCGACCCGCAAGACCCTGCGATGACAGTCATTTTTCCCGAAATGGACGCCAATGTCGAAGTGCCGGAAATCACGTCAGCCTGCTGGGGCATCCTCAACAAATCCCCCGACGCCATGATGTGCGCCTCGTCGCGCATGGTGATCAAGCGCCGCGGCCGTTGCTGTTGTCGGAATCATCCTGCCCGTGGGCCGTGGTCACGAGATAGGCTCCAACAAATCTGAAGTGGAAATGTAACTATTAATAAGATATCGAAACGACAACCGATTCCGATCCGATACCCGATACCCAATAAAAATTCCGCTATTTATCGGATCGGGTCGCCAAACACGATGCTTCCTCGATACGATAACTGATAATAAGTGACGCACAGCAGCCATGGTACAAGTGCTTGCTGCCGCTGTGTAGAATGGAGCTGTGCAATGGCCACTACACAACTACTGCTGTAGTCGAGTGCACCTTTTCTAACCCCTGCCATACCGGTTCACTGTGTTTCCGGACCCCTCCCCTTAGGGATGCTTTCGCCCACGGACCCATGTACTACTGTACTTCCTTGAGTTAGTAGACTCCCACGAGTCGCAAGAGTAGCACCCCGTTTCAACCTTTTCAACCCCACAGAGCACAATAACACAATTGTACCAAGGGTGTGGACTAGTATCGAATATCGTACCGAAAGTTTCGACATATCGTTCGATTGAAAAGAACGAAATTATCAAACCGAAAAAGGTTCCCTATTTCAATACTGTTTTCGATCATTTCGATAAACGATAACGATACGATAAAAATATAAAAGAAGCCGAACGCCCCCCAGGGGGGCAGGTATCACAGCAACAAACTGCACCGCAGAACTCGTAAGTTCAGGACTTCCCATGGGAAGCCCGACACCGTACTATAAATTTAGGGCATCCCATAGGAAGTTCATTGGGTGTCCCATGGCGTGTCCCAAAGGGTGTCGCATGGGATGTCCCATATGACATCCCATAGAAAGTCCCGTAGGAAATCCCATAGGAGTCCATGGGACATCCCATAC
>CALFWN010000186.1 GCA_937928335.1 uncultured Litoreibacter sp.
AGGTCGATATGAACAATACTTGAAAATTGTGCGACACCCCGAGATCTTAGGGAGGGGATGATGAGCAAATGTCCCTGGTCAACTCTGGATATTTCAACCATTCGATCTATCTACATGGTGGTACGATTATGATAGCAAGTACCGCATGGCCTCAAGTTCCTTATCGATCGTCGAGCTTGTATTCATCGTTTTTCGTATCGAGCTTGAATTTATTGCCGGACTGATAGGTGGCCTGACGAGCCGTAGAAGTATGACGCAGCGAGAGGGGTTCGCTTTGTTTTCCCGGGGCTCTAAACCTGAGGGACGGTGTACCAGATACCCCACTCGTTTCCTTAGAAAGCGTCCTGTACTGCTGCATTTCTATCACTTCACACGACGCGATGTGTAGCGGACCATCAGAACCCATGCATAGAACTAGACGTCACAGCAATGTTTTTGGTGCTATACGCGGCTCGGCCAAACGAAACGCTAGTTGGTGCACACCGCGAAAGTGGCGCGTGTGGCGGTGAAGTCTTGACGGCGGTAACGAGCGAGGCGTTGCGGTCGAGCTATATGCTTGGGGTGCCTTCACCAAAAAAGAGGACGTTTGTGAACAAAAAAAAACGATAAAGTAAAACCTGATGAATTTTTCTTTCACGGACAACATTGCTGGAAAATCACACACCTAATCCCGACGGGATTGGATGCTTCCTCAGTTGAACCGGTTGAAGAGCCGCGATCAAGGATACGGTAGGAAGGGGGTACCCCTTTTTCACTCTCGAGGTTAACGCATTCACCACTGGAAACCCTTTTGGGAGGACAAATGGACTTCAACTTTGTACGGGAGGGATTTGGGGGCCCTAAAGGGTTCATTAACCGCTCGCATGAGTGACTGCACCTCGCTGACAAAAACCACGTTGGGATATTTTTGGGCGCAGCGTAGCTAAACGATTCCATCGCGGATTGCAACAGCAGAACGAAAAAGAGCGCGAAAGCTTAAGTCGGGCTGGTGGTGATTGCGGCAATGATATTGTGAGCACATGTGTTTGGGCGGCGGAGTTGCGCCCGAATGTGACGCAAGGGAAATTGACATTATTGAGAGCGCCGAATTCCGGATAACCTTTTGTCGAGACACGCCCAATTAGGGCTACCATTTGACATCTGGCCAATAGCTGCGCTGTTGAGCCGCTATTGAGCCCTCTTGGATTTATTATTTTTCGAGTATAAGGGGATAGGCTCACTTTAGTTGGGGAACTAAGCACAATGGCTAAAATCGATATCAAAGCTCTCTCACTCAAAGAGCTAAAAGCACTCAAGAACCGGGTTGAAAGAGCAATTGCAGCCCATGACAGAAAGCAAAAGGCCGAGGCGCTTGCCGTCGTGAAGGCCAAGGCAAAACAGATGGGTTTTTCCTTGTCGGAACTGACAGGTCAAGCTTCTGGAAAGACAGCGAAAAAGGCGAAAAGAGCTGCGAAGAAACCGGCTAAAGTCACGCATCGTGATCCGGCGAATTCCGCCAATACATGGGGTGGCCGTGGGCCGCGCCCGGCCTGGTTGAAAGCGGCACTTGCCGCGGGGAAATCTACGGATGACTTCAAGGTCTGATCCGCGGTCTGACCTTTTCAAATTAGAAAATGGCGCGCAGGGTTTGCGCGCCATTTTTTGTCGGAAATCCTAATCCTGAATTGTTTGTGATTTAATCAGGCGACCAATTGTTCGGCTTTTTTGAGATCAACCGACACCAATTGCGAAACCCCAAGCTCAGCCATTGTCACGCCAAAGAGACGGTCCATCCGCGACATTGTCACGGCATGGTGGGTGATGATCAAAAAGCGGGTATTGGTGCGGCGGGTCATCTCATCGAGCAAGTCACAAAAGCGCGTGACATTGGCGTCATCCAGAGGGGCGTCGACCTCGTCGAGCACACAGATGGGCGCGGGGTTGGCGAGGAACACGGCGAAGATCAGGGCCAGCGCTGTGAGCGTTTGCTCGCCGCCCGACAGCAGGCTGAGGGTGGAGAGCTTCTTGCCGGGAGGCTGGCACATGATCTCCAGACCGGCCTCCAGCGGGTCGTCGCTTTCGACCATGACCAGCTTGGCCTCGCCGCCGCCAAAGAGGTGTTTGAAGAGGGTGGCGAAGCTGGAATTGACCTCCTCAAAAGCGGTCAGCAGACGTTCGCGGCCCTCCTTGTTGAGCGAGGCGATGCCGGTGCGCAGCTTGGCTATGGCGTCGTGCAGGTCGATCTTTTCTTTGGCCAGCGCGTCATGTTCTTCCTGCACCTCGCGGGCATCTTCCTCGGCGCGCAGATTGACCGCGCCCAGCGCGTCGCGTTGGCGTTTCAGGCGGTTCACTTCATTCTCAATCGCCTCGGAAGCGGGCATTTTTCCGGGGTCCGCGTCGAGCGTTTCCAGCAGGGCCTCGGGCGTGGTTTCCATCTCTTCGCGGATACGGTCGACAGCGTAGGTGACGGTTTCGCGGGCGGCCTCAGAACGGGCCTCCGAGCGGGCGCGGGCCTCGCGTGCCTCGGATGCGTTGCGTTCGGCGTCGCGCTCGGTCTGGATCGCCTCGCGCAGTGTGGTCTCGGCGGTGGCCAAAGTGTCGGCGGCGGCGCGGCGGCGGGTCTCGGCCTCGTCAATCGCGGTGGCCAGCTCGTCGCGTTTGGCGGCAAGTTCTTCCGGCGCGTTTGAGGCGGCTTTCAGCTCCGCCTCTGAGGTGGTTTTGCGCTCCTCCAGCTCCGCGATGCGCTTTTCCGCCGTGGCAAGGCGGTGCTTCCAGCCGCTGATCTCAGTGGTGATTTCCTGGCTGCGTTTCAGCCGGGCCTCGCCCTCGCGGCGCAACTCGTCATGGGCAGAGCGTTTGGCCAGCATGGTCATCCGCGCGGCCTCCACGGTCATTTTGACGTCTTCGATTTCCGCGCGGGCGGCGTCCAGATCGCCCAGATCGGCCACGGCTTTCTCGGCCTCTTGCAGGCGCTTGCGGGCGGCGAGCGCTTCTTCCTCGTTGCGGGTCACGGCGAGGCCGAGGGTCTCCTGCTTGCCTTGCGCCATTGATTGCTCGCCTTCGGCGCGGCTGAGCGCGCGGGCGGCATCCGCCATCGAGCGGTCGGCGGTGCGGCGGGCCTCGCGGGCGGCGCGGTCCTTGGCGGTCAGCTCTTCCAGCTGGGCGGTCAGATGCTCATGCGCGGCGCGGGCGCCATCAGCCTTGGCAGAGGCGCGCTCGACCCCTTGCTTGAGCTCTTCGAGACGGTTGAGCTGTTGCAGGCGCAGCGCGGCAGAGGATGGCGCGTCTTCGGCATCGGTGCGAAACCCGTCCCAGCGCCACAGATCGCCTTCGACCGAGACCAGCCGCTGGCCGGGTTTCAAATCACTTTGCAGCCGTGGCCCGTCGGCGGCGTCGACCAGACCGACCTGGCTCATGCGGCGTGCCAGTACCTCGGGGATGGTGACATGCGCGCTCAGGGCCTGAACGCCTGCGGGCAGCGCTTGCGGGGCGGGGTAGCCGGGCAGAGGCGCCCAGCCGGTGGGCTCGCTGGCATCGATTTGCGGCGCGCGCAGGTCGTCAGAGAGCGCGGCACCCAGCGCTTTCTCGAAGCCGGATTTCACCTGCACCACGTCAAGCAGCTGCTGGCCGTCGGCGGTGTCGCGTTCGACCAGCTTGGCCAGCGCCGTGGCCTCGGCCCTGAGCGCATTGGCCTCGCCTTCGGCCTCGGATCTTTGGGCGCGGGCTGCTTCTTCGCGGGTTTGGGCCTCGCCGCGTTCGGCGTCGATCCTGGCCAGCGCCGCGTCGGCGTCTTCGGCCAAAGCAGCCGCAGCGGTGGAGGCGGCTTGTGCGGCGCTCAGATCAGCGCCTGCTTTGGTCACGGCCTCTGCGGCCTCGGACATCGCGGCGCGGGCCTTGCTGGCCTCCCCCTCGTAGCGGTCCAGCGTTTTGGCGGCG
>CALFWN010000187.1 GCA_937928335.1 uncultured Litoreibacter sp.
GCCACCCGCTCCAGCACCCAATCGGCCCCGTTGAGCGCAGGCGCACGGGCGCAGCCCGGCAGGCCGATGACGGGCCTGTCGCCGATATGGCCCAGAAACAGCAGATTGCCGGGGTCCACAGGCATCCCGAACCGGGTGACCACCCCGCCCGCCATCCGCAAGGCTTTTGGGCCTACATCATCAGGGTCCGACGTGGCCGAGGCCGTCAGAACCAACGCCAGATCAGCCCGCACCGCCTTCAGCGCCTGCGCAATCGCGCCCGTGTCATGCGCCACCACCACCACGTCTTCAAGCGCCATGCCCAAAGCGTCGAGCCTGCCGCGCATGGCGGCGACGCCCTTATCCATCTGTGGCTCTGCGCCGGTCCGGGTGACGACCAGCGCAGCCGTTTTCAGCGCGACCGGCACAAGACCCACCGCGCCCGGGCTGGCTTGCCGGGCCGCGGCCTCCGCCCTGACGACCGCCGCCTCCGGCACCGCGTAGGAGATGATCTTGACCGTAGCCAACATCCCGCCCGCGCCCATCCGGGTCAGCGGGGCCACCGTGGCGCAGGTGATCATCTCGTGGCAGGCGTTCAGCGCAGTGATGGCCGCCGCATCAATGCTGGCGACGCCGGGCCCATCGGCCAGAATATTCACCCGGCCTGTAAAAGCCGCGCTCAGCGTCACATCTTGCGGGGCCAGCGCTTTGGCCACGCGCTCCGCGGCGGTGTTTTCATCGACATCGCCCGGCTCCAGCCGGGCCACCACCACCTCTGCCAGCCCCGCCTTGTCGAGCGTGGCAATATCTTCGGCGCTCAGGACAGCGCCTTTGCGCATCCGCCGCTTGCCCGCCTGCACGGAATGGGCCAGCACCGCGCCCATCGCCTCGTGCACCGGCACGGGGCCGAAAATCATGTGGCCCGCCCTTTCGGGCCACGCAGTTGCAAGATGATCTGCGCCATGATCGAGACGGCAATCTCCGCCGGAGATTTGCCGCCGATATCAAGCCCCACCGGCGCATGTATCCGCGCGATATCCTCCGCGCTCAGCCCCGCCTGCCCCAGCCGGTCCACCCGTTTGGCATGGGTCCGGGTCGAGCCCAGGGCACCAATATAGAACGCATCGCTTTTCAGCGCCTCCAGCAGGGCCGGGTCATCGATCTTGGGGTCATGGCTCAGCGTCACCACGGCGCAGCGGTGATCGGGCGCGAAGGCCTGCATCGCCTCATCCGGCCAGTCATGCACCAAGGCCTCGCCCGGAAAGCGCGTCTCGCTGGCGAAGGCCTCGCGCGGGTCAATCAGCACCGGGTCAAAGCCCGATAGCCGCGCCATCGCCACCAAGGGCTGCGCGATATGGACCGCGCCGACGACCGCCATGCGCAAAGGCGGGTTGTGGATGGCCACGAAACGCGCGTCCTCAAAGCCGGATTTGTCAGACAGAAAACGATCCGCGTAAGCCTCATCCGAGGTGACCAGCCGCCGCGCCCAGCGTTCCGTATCGACCTCATAGGCGACAGCTTGGCGCGCCGATATCATCGAGACCAGCTCGGCCAGCGTCGCCTCCGGCATCGCAGCACCCACAGGCTCGACCAGAATGCGGATCGTGCCGCCGCAGGCCAGCCCCACGGCGAAGGCCTCGTCATCGCTGACCCCGTATTCCAGAAGCCTGGGCGTGCCGCTCTCCAGCGTTTCAAGCGCCTCGACCACCACCGCGCCCTCGACACAGCCACCCGAGACCGAGCCCATGATATCGCCCTGCCCGCTGATCACCAATTGGCTGCCCACCGGGCGCGGGGCCGAGCCCCATGTCTCGATCACCGTGGCCAGAGCCGCGCCCGTGCCGTCGCGGTGCCAGCGCAGCGCAATCGCGGGAATATTGTCTTGATCATGGGTGTCAGCCGTCACGGGTGATCCTTGTCTGAAAACAGTTGTTCCGGGCGGAACGCACATCAACATAGGCCAGATCGGGGCGTTCTAGAAGGGTGCGCGCATAGGTTTCAATGTCACCTGCCGGGGTGATCTGCCCGGTGCCATAGGCGATGCGGTGATCGGCCGTGTAGCCTTTCAACAGGTAATCCGGCGAGGTTTTCAGCACCTCCGGCACACCCGGCCCGGCATAGGGCGTGCAGGGCGCGGCGCAGAGAAAAATCGGGCCGGTCTCGGCATAGGGCTGCGCGTCCGGGAAGGGCCGTGCCGCCAGAATGAGCATGGGTGCGTCTTTGGGAATGTCGCGCAGGCAGGAGCGGCAGGGGTTGCCGTTCCCGTCCGAGCTGCTGCGCTCTGCCGGGTTGCCATAGGCGTCAGGCCCTCCGGCCCGGATGGCGTCGACAAACTCCTGATCAAGGGGATGAAATTTCATGCTGTGTCTCCGGGTTGCTGCCACCTTGCTACCGCGCGGGGGCGGCGCAGCGCGACCCGTATCTTGCGCGATCACAGCCCAGCCATCAGGCGCGCCTTCTCGCCCCCGTCATCAGGCCGCGTCAGGGCTGCGGCCAGCCCTTCCAGCGAGGCCACATTATGGCCCGCGCGGAAGCTGTCGACATGGGGCAGCATCGCGGCGATGCCGCGTGCCTTGGGGGCGAAGCCGTCCCATCTGAGCAGCGGGTTGAGCCAGATCACCTGTCGCGCAGAAAGGTGCAGCCGTTCCATCTCACGCGCCAAGGCGTCGGGGTCGTCGCGGTCCAGCCCGTCCGTGATAAGCAGGACCACAGCGCCCTGCCCCATGACCCGCCGCGACCAGTCGCGGTTGAACATATGCAGGCATTCCCCGATCCGCGTGCCGCCCTCCCAATCCTGCGCCTCCGCGCCAGCGGCGGCAAGGGCTGCATCCACATCGCGGGCGCGCAGATGCCGCGTGATATTGGTCAACCGCGTGCCGAAAGTGAAGGCATGAACCTTCGCCCAGCCCGCGCCTTTCCGGCTGCTGACGGCGTGCAGGAAATGCAGCATGGCGCGGGAATAATGGCTCATCGAGCCCGAAATATCGCATAGCACCACGAGGTTGGGCCAGCGCTGCCGCTGGGCTTTCAGGGACAGCTCCCGCATCTCGCCGCCCTCGCGCATGGCGCGGCGCAGCGTGGTGCGCAGATCGACCAGATTGCCCCGGGTCGATGCTTTCAGCCTGCGCGAGCGCAGCGGCCTGATCGGCAGGCTGAACCGCGCCAGCATCTGTTTTGCCTGCGCCATCTCCGCGTTGCTCATCTGCTCGAAATCAAGGCTGCGCAGCCGTTCCTCGCCCGACATGGTGCGCGAGGCGTCGATCTCGATCTCGCTGCCCTCGCGGTCATCCTCGGGCGGCTCAACACTTTGGTTGGCCCCGTCCAGCAAAGCCTCCGCCGCGCGCTTTTCAGCCGGTCTGGCGCGGCGTTCCTCCTGCACGCCTCTTATGGCCGGGGTCAGCGCCGCGATCATATGCTCCAGATAGCGCGGGTCGCGCCAGAAGAGCCGGAAGATTTGCGCAAACACCACCCGGTGCTCGGCGCGGGACACGAAACAGGCCTGCAGGATATGGTAGAAATCCTGCTTTTGCGAAAAGCCTGCCGCCTCGACGGCGCGCACCGCGTCAAGCACCCGGGACGGCCCCACCGGCAGCCCCGCGCTGCGCAGCGCCCGGGCGAACCAGATCAGGTTCTGCGCCAGCTTGCCATCTTCGGGAATATCAAGGGGGATATGCTCGGCCATAGGGCAACCGCTTGGGGGCTAGCCCCCAAACCCCCAAGGTATTTTTGAAGCAATGATAGGGGGAGCGGTGGTCATGCGGGGGCCAGCTCCGCGCGGACCTCATCGAGGATGCGCTTGGCCTCGGAGCCCTGAATTTTCTGGATGTCATCCTGATATTTCAGAATGGCGCCCAGCGTGTCGGCGATCACCTCGGGCGACATGGTCAACGCATCAAGCGCCAGCAGGCATTTGGCCCAGTCGATGGTCTCGGCCACACCGGGTTTTTTGAACAGGTCTTCGGTGCGCAGCTTCTGGACAAAGGCCACGATCTGTTGGCTGAGCGCGTGCTGCGCCTCGGGCGCGCGGGCGGCGAGGATTTCGAGCTCCCGGTCGAAATCGGGGTAATCCACCCAATGATAGAGGCAGCGGCGTTTCAGCGCGTCATGCACCTCGCGGGTGCGGTTGGAGGTGACGATGACAATCGGCGGTTCGGCGGCCTTGATCGTGCCGATCTCGGGGATGGTGACCTGAAAATCGCTGAGTGCTTCCAGCAGAAACGCCTCAAAAGGCTCGTCCGTGCGGTCCAGCTCGTCGATCAGCAGCACCGGCGGGCCGCCCTCCTGGGGTTGCATCGCCTCCAGAAGGGGGCGTGCGGTGAGGTAGTCGTCAGAGAAGAGCTCCGCCTGCAAAGCCGCCTTATCCGCGCCGCCCGAGGCTTCGGCCGCGCGGATCGCAACCATCTGCGCGGGGAAGTTCCATTCATAGACGGCGGAGGATGCGTCCAGCCCCTCATAGCATTGCAGCCGGATCAGCCGCCGCCCCAGTCCCGCGGCCAGCGCTTTGGCGATCTCCGTTTTCCCGGTGCCGGCCTCGCCTTCGAGAAACAGCGGGCGGCCAAGCCTGAGCGCCAGAAAGACCACCGTGGCCAGCGCCCGGCCGCAGACATAGTTCTGACCCTCCAGAAGCGTCTGGGTGTCGTCGATCGAGCTGGGCAATGCGGTCATAAGGTCCTCCGGTCCCCCATAGCTGCACCGATGCGCCCCTGCGTCAAGCCAAGCGATTGCCTCCCGGCGCGGGGGGGCGTAGAAACGGGGTCACATCTCAGGGAGGCCCGCCATGGATATCAGCACCAGGATCACCGCCAAACACGCGCCGGATATGGGGCCGTTTGACTGGGAGGACGCGTTCCGCCTTGAAGACCAGCTGTCGGAAGATGAGCGCATGTTGCGCGACGCAGCGGCGGGTTTTGCCAAAACCGAGCTGGCCCCCAAGGTGATCGACGCCTACCGGGAAGAAAAAGCGGACCCGGAGGTCTTTCGCAAAATGGGCGAGGCAGGCCTGCTGGGGCTGACCGTGCCTGAGGAATATGGCGGGCTGGGTGCGAGCTATGTCACCTACGGGTTGGTCGCGCGCGAGATCGAGCGCATCGATAGCGGCTACCGCTCGATGATGAGCGTGCAATCCTCGCTGGTGATGTATCCGATCTACGCCTATGGCTCCGAGGAGCAGCGCAAGACATACCTGCCCAAGCTGGCCTCGGGCGCGTTCATCGGCTGTTTCGGGCTGACCGAGCCGGATGCGGGCTCAGATCCGGCAGGCATGAAAACCGTGGCCAAGCAGAAGGGTGATGGCTACGTCATCACCGGCTCGAAAATGTGGATTTCCAACGCACCTTTCGCGGATGTCTTTGTGGTCTGGGCCAAATCAGAGGCGCATGGCGGCAAGATTCGCGGCTTCGTGCTGGAGAAAGGCATGACAGGCCTCTCCGCGCCCAAGATCGGCGGCAAGCTGTCCTTGCGGGCGTCGACCACCGGCGAGATCGTGATGGAAGGCGTCGAAGTGGGCCCCGACGCGCTGTTGCCCGGTGTCGAGGGGCTGAAAGGCCCGTTTGGCTGCCTGAACCGCGCACGCTACGGGATCAGCTGGGGCGTGATGGGGGCCGCCGAGTTCTGCTGGCACGCCGCCCGCCAATACGGGCTGGACCGCAAGCAATTTGGCAAGCCTCTGGCGCAGACGCAGCTGTTTCAGAAAAAGCTCGCCGACATGGCCACCGAGATCACATTGGGGCTGCAAGGCTCCCTGCGGCTGGGACGGCTGATTGACGAGGGGCGCGCGGCGCCCGAGATGATCTCCCTGATGAAGCGCAACAATTGCGGCAAGGCGCTGGAGATCGCCCGCCACGCCCGCGACATGCATGGCGGCAACGGCATCTCGGAAGAGTTTCAGGTGATGCGCCACATGCTCAACCTTGAGACGGTCAACACCTATGAGGGCACGCATGACGTCCACGCGCTGATCCTGGGGCGGGCCATCACCGGGTTGCAGGCGTTCTTTTGATGCGTCCTGGAACGCGCGGTCACGACCGAAACAAGACAGGGCGCTATGCAGCTAAGCTGGCCTGAGATATTCACCTTCGTTGGCAAATCGCTGCCCGAGGGGCGGCGCGTGCGCTCGACTGCATTGTCAGATTATGCGCTGTCCATTGCCGATATGTTGCGCGCGCATGGCGTTGCGCGCGGCGACCGGGTGGCGCTCTGGATCACTGAAGGCCCCACCCAGATCGGAGCGATTTTCGGCTGTTGGCTGGCGGGGGCGAGCTTTTGCGTGCTGCCCTCCTTTGCCGGGCGCACCAAGACGGACCGCTCGCAAGACCGGGTGCGCGGTGTTCTGGCCACGTTGCAGCCCAAGCTGCTGCTGCAAGGGGATGGCCTTGCCCTGCCCGAGACGCTGACAGGGGCGTTCAAGACGCTTGAGCTGCCGGGGATCGACACGATCACCCCCAGCGGGACGCCCCCGGTTGACGTGCTGGCGCAGATGTCGCCGGATGATCTTGCCTTTGTGCAATTCACCTCCGGCAGCACCGGCGGCAATGCCCGCGGCGCAGAGGTCCGTTTCAGGCAATTGCTGGCCAATCTCGACGCTTTGGCCGCGCGCACCAGAATGACCCCTGCCGACCGCATGGTGTCCTGGGCACCGATGTATCACGATATGGGGCTGATGGCGGTGTTGCTGCCCATGCGAGTGGGCGCCGAGCTGGTGCTGATCGAAACGGATCATTTCGTGCGCAGGCCCGCCGCCTGGCTTGAGGCGATCTCGAAATATAAAGGCACCGTGTCAACCGCGCCGCCCACCGCGTTGAAACTGCTGGCGCGGCGCAAGGCGGCGGATATTGATCTGGCGTCATGGCGCTATGCCTGGATCGGCGGGGAGGCTGTCTTTCCCAAAGTGCTGGAGGATTTCAGCGCGGCTTACGCATCTGCGGGCCTTGGCGAGGATGTGCTGCATCCGACCTACGGCATGGCGGAAACCGTTGTGGGGATTTCCTGCGGGGTGCCCGGAACGCGGTGGCAGGAGATGGGCGGCGTGGTCTCCTGTGGTCCGGTGCTCGACGGCATGGGGGTGGCCATCCTTGACGCGCAGGACGCGGCTGTGGCGGATGGCCATGAGGGCCGGGTGATGGTGCGCGGACCTTCCGTGATCTCGGGCTATCTGGGGTTGGCGCGGCACCCGGAAAACGCATGGTTTGAAACCGGCGACGCCGGGATAATGCAGGACGGGCTGCTCTATATCACCGGCAGGCTCAAGGACGTGCTGAAGCGCGGCGCGGAAAGCTACCCTGCCACTTTGGTCGAAACCATCGCCGAGGAGGCGCTTGGCCTGCGCACCGGCAGGATTGCCGCCTTTGCCAATCTGCGGGCGGATATCGGCAAGGAAGAAATCGTGTTGCTTGTCGAAAGCCGCGACTGGAGCGAGGAGAATGCGCGCGTGGTCTCGGTCGCGGTGATGGCAGAGCTTGGCCTGCAAATCGATGTTGTACGAAATGCGCAAGGGGGCCGGTTGCCGCGCACCTCAAGCGGCAAACTCATGCGCCAATTGACGGCCAGCCAATATAGAGAAGGATTGATATGACGCAGCTTCCGAAAACCACGCCCTGGTCCCCTGATGATGTGATCGCGGTGCTTCGTGATCTGGCGCAGGCCGAGGATTTGCCGGCCCATCTGGCCACGGACGCGATCAAACCCGAGGACACCGTGGACACGCTCGGCATCGATTCGCTGGGCGGCGCATTCCTGATCGAGCGGTTCGAAGAGATGACCGGCACGTTGATGCCCGATGACTTTCTGGACCTGTCCGACAATATTGCAGTGATCGCCGAACGCCTCACCGCCCTGACGCAGAAAGCAGGCTGAGATGAGCAAGAACAACTCTGGCGCTTCGCAGGAGGCGATCGAATTTCACTACGACATGCCCGCCAATTTCTTCGCGCTGTGGCTGGGCAAAAGCATGACCTATACCGCCGCCCGCTACGCGACGCCCGGCATGTCGCTGGACGAGGCGCAGCTCAACAAGATCAATTATCACCTTGATGCAGCCAAAGTGAGCAAGGGCGGGCGGATGCTGGATATCGGTTGCGGCTGGGGCACTTTGCTCAAAACCGCCGTCACCGAACGGGGTGCGGCCAGCGCGCATGGGCTGACCCTCAGCCCGCTGCAACATGCGCATATCTCAGGGCTTGGCATTGCCGATGTGACCTCCGAGCTGAAAAGCTATGAAGTGTTCGAGCCAGAGGAGAAGTTTACCTCCATCGTCAGCGTCGGCGCGTTCGAGCATTTCGTGAAGCCCGGCAGCAGCCGCGCGGAGCGGCTCGACACCTATGGCGCGCTGTTTGAACGCTGCGCATGTTGGATGACCCCGGACGCGCAATTTTCATTGCAGACGATGGCATGGGGCGATGCCAACCCGGCGGAGCGCGACCTGATCAAAATCCACGACATCTTCCCCGAAAGCGACCTGCCCGAGATTTCCGAGGTGATGGAAGCGGCCCATCCGCATCTTGAGGTCGTCTCTATGGAGAACCGCCCGGAGGATTACGCCAACACGCTCGCGGGCTGGGCCGAAGGCCTGAAAGCCAACCGCGCGCAAGCCATCGAGATTGTCGGCGAGGAGCGCTACAAATTCTACCTCGACAGCTGCAAGGGCGGCGCGCTTTTGTACCGGCGCAGACGGTTTTATCTGACGCGTTTCGTGTTCAGACGCCGAGGCCGCTAACCCCTTGTCAGATATGGTTCAATGCGTGGTCTTGGCCCGCTCGACAGTGAAGAAGAAATCCTCGGGCAGGTCATCCTGAAACGCCACCTCCTCGGGGACGCATTCCGGGCCGCTTAGAAATACATTGGCGCCGAAATGGCTGTGCATCCGGGACAGGCGCTGCATCCGCTCGCCGGTCAGCTCTGCATAGAAGGCAGCATAGTCCGGCGTGGTTTTCAGCGCAGCGATCTTGGCGCGGTGGGCCGTGACGCAGGCCTCATGGGCCGCCGCGATCTCTGCATCACCCATCAGCGCGTCATATTCGGCGACCAGCAAGCCCCGGCGGTTCAGGATCGAGCGGTCTTCCTGCTCGTTATTGTTCATCCGAAACCAGTAGCTGAGCCCCTGATCCCGCGCCACGTGATTGACCCGGCCCCGGTCGCGCTTGACCAGAAAGCTCTCCGCGCTGCGCACCGCGTAATGGTTCAGCGTCACCAGATCATAGCCGTAGCTATCCGTGGTGGACCGCCACCCGTTGCGGATCAGCTTTTGCGGCATGGGCTGGCCCGAGCCATTCACCCAGTTGATCTTGTCCCACAGGTCGGGCTTCAGCCCCTTGGGCCGGTGCACCCCCATCTTCTTGTAGATGCCCAGATTGCGAAACAGCGTCTTGAACCCCCAGGCCTGATGCGGTTTGCGGATCAGCTGCGGGGCGCAGCGGGTGAACTGGTCGATCAGAAAACGGTCCTCAAAACCCTGCACATCCGCATTGCCAAAAAGCCGCCATGTCAGCGAAATCATGTTGGCCTCGCCCACCGCCTT
>CALFWN010000188.1 GCA_937928335.1 uncultured Litoreibacter sp.
ACCGGCGATTTCGCATTGGCAACAGAGCTGAAAGCGGCCGAGCAATCGGCGGCGCTGTGTGACAACCAGATCGACGCGATGGTCTACACGGTTGGCCACCCATCCGGCTCTATTCAGGAAGCCACCACCGCCTGCGACTCCGTGCTGGTCACGGTTGACGGTGATGCGGTTATGGGCCTCGTGGACGAGAACTCCTTCTACCGGACAGCCACCATTCCAGGCGGCATGTATCGTGGCAATGATGGTGATACGGCCACGTTCGGTGTGGGTGCAACCTTTGTAACCTCGGCAGATGTGTCGGAAGATGCGGTCTATGCGGTGGTGTCCTCGGTCTTCGAGAATATGGAAGATTTCAAGAAGCTGCACCCGGCCTTCGCCAACCTTGATCCCAAGGAAATGGCATCCGCTGGCCTGTCCGCGCCGCTGCATCCGGGTGCCGAGAAATATTACAAAGAGAAAGGTCTTATCGAGTGATTGGTTAACTTCGGGAGGGGCGTCTTGTGCGCCCCTCCCACGCGTCAAATGAACAATAAGCCCGCGCAAATGCGGGCCGCCTGACGGGGGGACAAGATGGCCGATAAATCAACACAGAACCGCGCACTCAGCGAGGAAGAGCTTCAGGACCTCGTGGCCTCTTCTGACGCGGGCGCCCGTGATCCTGCCGGTGCCGTGGGAACGCTTCTGGCCATTGTCGCTGTCGTCTGGTCGCTGTTTCAGGTGCTGCTGGCCTCGCCGCTGGCCAATTACATCCTCCCCGGCGACATCATCAACAACTCCCGCCAGGTTCATCTGGCTTTCGCGATATTCCTAGCCTTCATGGCCTACCCGGCGCTGAAATCCAGCCCACGTCACTATATACCCTTGCAGGACTGGTTCCTCGGGTTGTTCGGCGTGTTCGCCGCGCTTTACGGTTTCATATTCTATCAAAAGATCGTCGATGCAGGCGGCCTGGCCGATGATATCGATAAATGGTTCGCGCTGGCGGGCCTGCTGATCCTGTTTGAAGGGGCCCGCCGTGCGCTTGGCCCTGCAATGGCGATCATCGCCACGATTTTCCTGGGTTATGTCTTCTTCGGCTCGTCCGAATGGGTGCCTGATGTGATCCGCTGGAAGGGCGCGTCGCTGAAGAAAGCCATGAGCCATATGTGGATCACCTCTGAGGGCGTCTTCGGCATCGCGCTCGGGGTCTCCACCAAATTCGTGTTCCTCTTTGTGTTGTTCGGCGCGCTGCTCGATAAGGCGGGCGCGGGCAATTACTTCATCAAGATGGCGTTCGGTGCGCTGGGCCACCTCAAGGGCGGGCCTGCGAAAGCCGCCGTTGTCGGCTCTGCCGCAACCGGACTGATCTCCGGCTCCTCCATCGCAAATGTGGTGACGACAGGGACATTCACCATCCCCTTGATGAAACGCGTGGGGTTCAGTTCCGAGAAAGCAGGCGCGGTCGAGGTGGCCTCCTCCGTCAACGGTCAGATCATGCCGCCCGTGATGGGGGCTGCGGCCTTCCTGATGGTGGAATATGTGGGTATTTCCTATGTTGAGGTCATCACCCATGCCTTCCTGCCTGCCACGATTTCCTACATCGCGCTGGTCTATATCGTCCATTTGGAGGCGGTGAAGAACAACATGCCGACGCTGGGCGACCGGGTGGTGTCGATGGGCAAGACCATTGGCGGCATGGCGCTGTTCTTCGCGGGCTTTGCCGGGCTGTGCTACGGGGTGCAATACCCGGTCAAATGGATTGTCGCCGCCGTGCCGGGCATGTCCGGCATCGTGATGTCGGCGCTGATCTTCGTGGCTTACGCATTCCTGCTGTGGCTGGCCGCCTCAGTGCCGGATCTGGAACCTGACGACCCCAATGCCGAAAAGGTCGAGCTGCCGGTGGTGGGCGAGATCTACAAATCGGGGCTCTACTATCTGCTGCCGATCATCGTGCTGGTCTATTTCCTGATGATCGAGCAAAAATCCCCCGGCCTGTCGGCTTTCTGGGCGACGATGCTGCTCTTTGTCATCTTGCTGACCCAACGCCCGCTGAAAACCATCTTCCGGGGTGAAAGCGACATGGCAAATGCGTTCATCCAAGGGGTGGCGGACCTGATCCAGGGACTGATCGACGGGGCGCGCAACATGATCGGCATCGGGCTGGCGACAGCGACGGCGGGCGTGATTGTCGGCACGGTGACGCTGACAGGCGTGGGTCAGGTGATGGCCGACCTCGTTGAGTTCCTCTCCGGCGGAAATCTGATCCTGATGTTGGTGATGGTGGGCCTCTTGTCCCTTGTCCTCGGCATGGGGCTGCCGACCACGGCCAATTATATTGTGGTGTCGTCGCTCATGGCGGGTGTGGTGGTCGAGCTGGGCGCGCAGTCCGGCCTGATCGTGCCGCTGATCGCGGTGCATCTCTTTGTGTTCTATTTCGGGATCATGGCGGATGTGACCCCGCCTGTGGGCCTTGCCAGCTTTGCCGCGGCGGCGGTGTCTGGCGGGGATGCGATCAAGACAGGCTTTGTGGCGTTCTTCTACTCCTTGCGCACCGTGGCCTTGCCGTTTGTGTTCATCTTCAACACCGATCTGTTGTTGATCGACGTGACGCTCACCCAAGGCATATTGGTGTTCATCACGGCCTCCATCGCGATCCTGATCTTCACGGCCGGTACGATGGGCTGGTTCCTGACCAAAAGTCGCATCTATGAGAGCATTGCCCTGATCCTGATCGCCTTCATGCTGTTCCGCCCCGATTTCGTCATGGACCGGGTGCAGCCACCCTTTGCGCAGATCGAGCCGTCCGGCTTTACGCAGGCGCTGGGGGAGGCCGATGTCGGGCAGGAACTGCGCCTGATTATCTCAGGCCCCGATTTCGACACGGGCGAGGGCAAGGAGACAACGCTGGTGCTGCCGGTGCCCGAAGGCACGCCAGAGGAGCGCCTGACCGCCTCCGGGTTGTTGTTGCTGGAAGAAGACGGCATCGTCAAAATGGACGAGCCATCCTTTGGCACACCATTCGCTGACACGCTCAGCAGCTTTGATTTCTATGCCGATGATCCGGTGCAAATCGCGTCCGTGCAGGCACCGTCCAGTCAGATGCCCAAGGAGCTGGTCTTCATTCCGGCGCTAATCCTGCTGCTATTGGTCGCGTTCCTGCAACGGGGCCGCATGGGCCGCGAAGGAGTGCCAGCATGACCAATTGCATCATTTGCGCCGTCGATATCAGCAATGGCGATGACGACCTGAAGACCATCCAGACGGCCAGCCAATTGGCCGAGCTGCACGACGCGCAGCTCGACGTGATCGCGGTTGTTCCCGATTACGGCATGAGCCAGGTGGGTAATTTCTTCAGCAAGGATCATCATGATCAGGCGGTCGCGGAGGCCAAGGAGCATCTGAATGCGCTTGTCACCAAGGCGCTTGATCCGGGCAGAAACAGCAAGGTCAGGCATGTCGTGGCCACAGGCCGCGCCTATGAGGAGGTGCTCAGCCTCGCCAGAAAAATCGAACCTGTGCTGATCGTGGTGGGCGCGCATAAGGCCGATCTCGCAGATTATCTGCTAGGCCCAAACGCGGCACGTGTCGTGCGGCACGCAAAATGCTCGGTCTACGTGGTGCGGTAGTCGCGTAAGCCCTATGCGTGCTCCGCCCTCAGCACGTTCTTTTGTACCTTGCCCATCGTGTTGCGGGGCAGGGCCTCCAATACAATGTAGCGACGTGGACGCTTAAACCGCGCCAGCTGGGGCTCGACGGCCCTAGCAATGCCCTCCAGCGTCAGCTCCGGGTCCTCCAGCACCACCGCCGCCAGAACGCTTTCGCCAAAATCGGGATGCGGTACGCCGAAAACGGCGCTTTCCAGCACGCCGTCCACCTCGTTGATTACGTCTTCCAGCTCCTTGGGGTAGATGTTGTAGCCCCCCGCGATGATCAGATCCTTTTGCCGTCCGACAATTGACACGCGACCCTCAGCGTCCTTCA
>CALFWN010000189.1 GCA_937928335.1 uncultured Litoreibacter sp.
TCGGTGCCAAAGACCGGGTCAGCCAGTTTTGCTTTGTCATAATGCTGGCCTGCGCATTGGGTGGCGCTTTCTTGTGACGCGTTCGACCATTGCGCTGCGCTATGTGATCTTCGCGGTCATCGCGACCATTGCCAATCTGGGCATTCAACGCGTGGTGCTGATGGGCGGCGAGGGTTTGTTTGTCTGGGCGGTTCTGGCCGGTACGGCTGTGGGGCTGGTTGTGAAATACCTGCTCGATAAGCGCTGGATCTTCCTTGATACATCCACGGGTACAGCGGCACATGCGCGCAAATTCACGCTCTACACCGTGATGGGGCTGCTTACGACAGCAATTTTCTGGGGGATGGAGACCGCCTTCTGGCTGACCTGGCGCACGGATATGATGCGAGAGCTGGGGGCTGTGATTGGCCTGGCGATCGGGTATTTCGTCAAATACCGGCTCGACCGCAAATACGTGTTTGGCGACAACTCCGTTGAGAAAACCCCGTAATTTAAGTACGATAGCGGCGTAGTTTTTGATTCGTTGGTTCGTATGTTGCCCTCAAAAGAGGCCTCTAAATGGGGCGGCAGCCTTGCTGCTTTTGTGTTCCTCCTTGTGCTTCCGTTGCCGATCTGGACGCGGCTGTTCTTCGACTATCTCCATCATGGGGATGGTTGGCGGCAAGGAGACTGGCTGATCAATTTCGGCGCGGGAGTGGTTCGGCGCGGGGTGATCGGGGAAGGCCTGATCCTGTTCAGTGACTTGACCGGGGTTGCTCTTTTAGTGGTCATGATCCTCACCCAGGCCGCGCTGTTTGCCCTGTTGCTGGTCGTGTTCTGGTCGATCTGGCGCCTTCATTATTTCCATACCATCCCGGTACTTTTGGCGGCATCCCCGATGTTTTGCCTCTTCCTGTGGGCGGGGGATGTGCAGGGCATTATGCGCAAAGAGCTGTTGGGCTATCTGGCCCTTGCATTCCTGATTCTGTGTAGCGCCAACCCGCGCCGTTTTTCTCTGTTTTTGACCCTATTCCTGCTGTTTTTTGCTCTGGGAAATGCTGGCAACCTGCTGCATCTGTTCATGACGCCCGCTGTGATTTTGGGGGTTTACCTGCTGTATTGGGAGGGACTGATATCGCGCAGGGACGCGTATATGCTGGGTCTGGCCGTCGTGGCGATTGCGGTGCTGTGTTTTGGCTTCGCTTTGACCTTCAAGACAGTCCCCGAGTATCTGGGCATGTGCCAGCCATTGATAGACAGAGGGTTTGATGCAGGGTTCTGCGAGCACGCAATCCGTTGGCTTGTGCCCCATGAGGTTGACCATAGCGCCGAAGTACGGGTGCGATTGACGCCCGAGAATATTCAGCGCTTTGCCGCGGTCAGCGTAATTTCGGTGATCCCCTTGTTGCTGGCCTGCAAAGCATTCGCCGAATGGCGTTTCCCGATATTGATCATTGGGGCGTCCTTCCTTCCGCTGATCCCGCTCTACGTGCTGGCCACAGATTGGGCGCGCTGGTTCTCGATTTCCTACATGACGGCGGCCATGTTGCTGGTGATGGCAAATATGGCGGGGCGGCTGACGATGAAGAAAGAGCCGTCCTGGCTTATTGTCGCGGTGCTGCTGATCGTTGCCATAGGGTTGACGCCGGATCACGGCATAGGCTGGAGGCCCGGCGGGGTCGTTACCGCCTTTATCGCGATGATACGGGACCTGACATAGCCGCCCGCGGTACACGATAGTCAGGGCTTTCCGAAATGGGCCTGCGTCGTCTCGATAAAGCGCCTGACAGTCTCTAATCCGGCCTCTTCCTTGCGTTTCAGCAAGGCAATCAGGTCATCGCGTGTTGCTTTCGCATGGGCGATCTCGCCCGGGTCCTGGCCATAAGCCACACCAAACTCGCCCAGCTCGTGGTTGCGGGCCCATTCAGCCCGGTCGCGATGCTCGCCGGGTACGATCACACTCAAACACCCACAGATTGCGGCAAACTGGGAATACATCGTCGCCTCATCATAGGAATAGAACACCTCGCATTGGTTGAAGACGGCGTTGATCTCTTCATGCGACATGCCCTCGATATCGATGGCGTCGGGGTGCTCGGTTTCCGGGATGCGGTTTTTCTTATGTCCTTTGCGGACAATGTAGCTGCAGCCTTTACGCTCAGCGCGGTTCTCGTTGCGGTAGCTGCGGTTGACCTTCCACAAAAACAGATCATCCGCCCCGCCTGTCAGCTCTGGCATATCGGCCTTTTCAAAGACCCGGAAGAACAGCTCATTATCGGTGAAGCTGTAAGGGTGCTGGTCGCCGGGCTTGTAGAGCAACCAGCGGACGATGTTCCTGGCCCCGGTCGGATTGCCTGGAACGATCTCTGGGTAGATCATGATCACGTTGTCCGAGGAGAGCATGGATTTATCAGCCATAGGCGTGTTTAGGGTCTGATCACGCTGGTATTTGGGCGGATTGAGAAAGGTTGCAATGCGCGTTCGGAGGCCCTGGGGAAAGATCGGGGCCATAGGCCACAGATAGGCTGTCTCGCCCAAGGAGTTCAGCGCATGGCACAGCTCGTGCAGGAAGATGGTGCCACCGCTATTGGGGTCAAAGCTCGGGGCATTGACGATGTAGCTCAGGCGGTCATCTTGGGGTGTCGTCATAAGGATGGTTCCGGGTGGTTTTGCCAGAAAGGCGCGGCAGAGAAAGCCAGTGTAAAGATCACGCTAGAGGGGTTTGCTGAGAAAGCCGAGAGCGGTTTCAATAACCGTCTCTATCCCGTCCTCCAGCGTTGCAAACATCGGCAGCCGAACCAGCGTATCAGAGACTGTGTTTGTCACCTGCATATCGCCTGCGCTGCGCGAGAATTTCAGACCACCCGGCGCCGAATGGAGCGGCACGTAATGAAACACCGCATTGATCCCTGCAGCTTTCATATGGGCAATGAAGGCGTCGCGGTCATCGACATCGCGCAACATCAGGTAAAACATATGCCCGTTGCCAGTTGTGTGCTCTGGCACCTGGGGCAGGGTGAGGCGGCCTTGCGCCGCAAGCTCCTGGAAGGCGGCCACATAGTGATCAAAGAACCCCTGGCGGCGCGCTGTGATGGTGGAGGCTTGCTCCAGTTGGGCATAGAGAAAGGCGGCTGTCAGCTCACCCGGCAGGAAAGAGGAGCCGATATCGACCCATGTATATTTGTCGACCTGCCCGCGTAGAAATCTTGAGCGATTGGTGCCTTTCTCGCGGATAATCTCAGCCCGCTCAATCAGGTCGGGATTGTTGATGACCAAAGCCCCGCCTTCGCCGCTGATGATGTTCTTGGTCTCGTGAAAGCTGAACGCACCGAGATCCGCCAAAGAGCCTGCAAGCCGCCCCTTATAGGTTGACCCAAGCGCCTGTGCCGCATCTTCCACCAAGATCAGGTCATGGGTACGGGCAATATCGGCCAAAGCGTCCATGTCAGCGGGATAGCCTGCATAATGCACTGCGAAGATAGCCTTGGTCTTGTTGGTGACGGCCGCCTTGACATGAGTAGGGTCAATATTCAGCGTATCAGGGTCTATATCGACAAAAACAGGCACTGCCCCGCGCAAGACCACGGCATTGGCGGTAGAGACAAAAGTAAAAGATGGCATGATGACCTCATCGCCGGGGCTGAGGTCACATAAGATCGCGGCCATCTCGAGGGCGGCAGTGCAGGAATGGGTCAGAAGGGCTTTGCGCGCGCCGGTCAGCTGCTCGATCTGGGCGTTGCATTTATGAGTATAATGCCCGTCGCCCGATAACTGCCCCTTGCGGATCGCGTGGGCAATATATTCGAACTCCTTGCCGACCGTGGAGGGGCGATTGAAGGGGATCTCAAAATTACTCATTGTCTCCCTCGTACTTTTTAAAAATGCGCTGTGCGCGAAGCCCAGCATCAGCGTATCTTTCCCTTGAGTAAAGCGCCGCGCCGGCTGAATTGAAAAGAATGGTATCTACTTGAGATAGGCCTCGGTTTTCACATCGATGCGCCGCTGAGCGCCATAGGCAATTCGGGGCATGCCAAGCTTATACGAGATTGCGACCAGAAGCGGGTCTAGAAGCCCGAAACGACGGATACGTTCCTGCCATACCGCCTTCTTGTTGCTGAGCTTCAGCTTGAGCATTCCAAGCCCGCCCAGATTTGGCAAAGGATGCCCGCTGGGGGCGTATCCGGTCTGCTCCAGCAAGGGCCCGACGCGGGCCTCTACCAGCCCGATTTGATGGGGCGACAGCTTGCGGCGCCATTGCTCGATCAGGCTGATATCAGGGGCTGAATAGGTGGAATCTTCGTCATAGGCGATCATGGCGGGATCGAACGACACGCCCATGAACTGTGCCACGCGGTCCAGCTCTGCCTCGGTGTTGCGGATCAGGTCTTCATAGCGCAGGTCGATATGCTGGCCGGGCTCCAGTTTCGGGGCCACAGCAAGCCAGCCATTCTCCGTGTCGATCCAGTGGAATGCGCCGTGATAGACATCCCCCGCCCAGCCCATGCCAATGGAGGAGCGCGACACATCGCGCGGGTCGCGCAGCATATGCACGATGGGCACCGCGCCATACATGTCGAGCGCCGTATCAAGCGCACGGTGGGTCATCAAAATCAGCCGCTCACCGCTGGCGCCCTGGACCTGCAGCTGGGCAATCAGGTCGTCGATCGTTTCTTTCGCGCCCAACGTATCCGAGCAGATGATTTTAGCGGCTTGAAAAATGCGGTCGCGTTTCAAACCTTCCCTGTCCAGCGCCCATTGCCCGTCAGAGCCGCGTGACATGTAGTCAAACAGGTAATCAGCCTCCCCCGGGCAGCTGAGGCCGGGGTGGTTGTTCAGCATCAGGCGCAGCAGCGTGGTGCCGGATCTCAACGCGCCGTAAACGATGACGAAATTGGTATTTGCACTCATATCACACACTCCAGATAAGCAGCATGGCAGGCCATGGGCCGCCGGCGTAGGTAAACGGGTAAAGGGGACGCGGTCACGGGTTCAACACCCATTCGCCGGCCTGTTCCGCCTCGATCTCTTCGACGGCACGCATTTTGCCACGTAGCAGCGCGCGCCATTGGTAAGAGCGGATAAAGCGGCGCAGCTCGGGGTCGTCATGCTGTTTGACGCGGCGCAACATGGCGCCGAAATAGCCTTGCAACATGGCTAGCCCGCCCAGCGCATAAGGCGGCACGCGGGATTTGTTGATGGCAGAGGCGATCATGAAAGCCGGGTGCGTGCCCATGTAATATTGCCCAAACCCGTGGCGGCGACGCCCGGTATAGATCGAGGTCTGGCTCGAGCCCATCGGGCGCAAATGGTCAAAGCGTAGGTCGGGCTCGTCCCAGCTGCGCGGCGTCCAGCCGATCTTGCGGGCCTTGTGGCAATCAATGCCGTCCCACATGACCTCCCGCACGAAACCACCCACATCCTGAAAACACGCCACCGAGAAAAACTTGGTCATGCCCAAAGACATCTCATCGGTGATCCCCTCACTTTCCATCTCACCATTTGCATTGCGGAAATAGGCCTTGCCCGAGCAGGTGCCGATACGCGGGTTGGCTTCCAGCCGGTCCATGAGGATTTCGAAATAGCGGGGCGGCAGATCCAGGTCGAGGTCGAGCTTGCACAGATAGGCAAAATCATCGAGCGAGATCGTCTCTAACCCATAGTAAAACGCCTCAATCACACCCGGACCTACAGCGCGGTGTCCGCGATCAGGCTTCGAGACAATCTTGATCCAG
>CALFWN010000190.1 GCA_937928335.1 uncultured Litoreibacter sp.
GCCATTGTCGTTCAGAATGAGCGCCGAGCCGCGTTCGGTGGTCGCCAGTTTTGACAGGAAGTTCGAGATGGTGGAGATCTCGATATCCACCCCGATCACCCCCCGCATCCTGCCATCCAGCACCACCGGGGCGGCGACGGAAATGCCGGGCTGTTGCGATGAGAAGAAGATATAGGGGTCTGTCCAGATCGTAGCGCGTTCGGCTTTCGCGGTTTTGTACCAGGGCCGTGTGCGCGGGTCGAATATGTCGTTGGGGTCCTGCACCGCCTCTACCTGCGCAAAAGCCTTGTCGCGCCAGATCAGTTGGGTGCTGGGCCGGTCTGCCTCGCGTTTCATGATCTTGGTGCGAAACGCTGCCGGTCCGTCGCTGCGCATCACATAGACGAAATTGCCCTCCTCATCGCCGTAATAGAGCCCCGAGATCTGCGACTCGTTTTGCAGGCTCTGAAACAGAAAGCTCTCCAGCTGCGCTGCGTCATCATCAGCGATGATTCCGCTTTCGATTACCCGTTTGGACAGCTCTGCGGCCTCCTGCGCGGGCCTCAGAAAACCGTTGGAATGCTCGCTGGCATTCGCCCCGGCTTCGGCCAGAAGATCCCGGGCATGTTGCAACATGGCCTTCTCGGAGGTGACAAAGGAGGTCGACACCACGATGAGAATGGCCAGGAACTGCAGACCGGCAAGGCTGATCGCCAGCACAAGACCAAGCGAGAACTTCACGGCGCAGGCGGTGTGGTTGGGTGGGTTATGTTACTGCAGGCCAACATCTTGCAGCACATGATTAATTGCCAGTCCCAGCTTGTCCACCAGCTCGTCCAGATGGGCGTTTTCCGCAATGAAAGGTGGGGCCAGCAGCACGTGATCGCCCTGCCGCCCGTCAATGGTGCCGCCCATCGGGTAGCAGATCAGCCCGTTTGCGAAAGCGGCGGCCTTCAGCCGGGCGTTGAATTTCAAGCCGGGGTCCAGACAGGCCTTGGTGTCGCGGTCATGGACGAACTCCAGCCCCACAAAAAGCCCGCGCCCGCGGATGTCGCCTATATGCGGGTGTTGCCCAAACCGGGATTTGAGTTGCTGCTGCAGATAGTCCCCCTTGGCTGCGACGCCTTCGACCAGCCCGCCGTTGAGCTTTTTGAGAACGGCAACCCCGGCGGCGCAGGCCGTCGGGTGCGACAGGTAGGTGTGGCCATGCTGAAAGAACCCCGACCCGGTCTCGATGGCGTCATATATCGCCTTGCTGCACATCATCGCCCCGATGGGCTGGTAGCCCGCACCAAGGCCTTTCGCGATGGTGCAAATATCCGGGGACACGCCGTCCTGCTCGCAGGCAAATAGCGACCCGGTCCGGCCCATCCCGCACATCACCTCGTCGAGGATCAAAACCACGCCGTAGCGGTCGCAAATCTCACGGACCCGGCGGAAATAGCCCTCGACCGCAGGCACCGCCCCCAGCGTCGCGCCGACCACCGGCTCGGCGACAAAGCACATCACCGTCTCTGGCCCGAGGCGCTTTATCTCGTCTTCCAGCTCATTTGCCACGCGCAGGCCATAGGCCTCGTCACTCTCGTCGTCAGTGCGGCCCCGATAGGCAAAACAGGGCGCGATATGGCTGACATCAATCAGCAAAGGGTCAAACTGCGCCCGCCGCCACGCATTGCCCCCGACCGCAAGCGCGCCCAGCGTGTTGCCATGATAGCTTTGGCGGCGGGCAATGATCTTGCTGCGTTGGGGCTGGTCGATCTCCAGATAATATTGCCGTGCGAGCTTCAACGCGGCCTCAATAGCCTCCGACCCGCCCGAGACGAAATAGACCCGCTCCAGCCCCTCAGGGCCGTTATCGGCCAGCAGGTCTGCCAGCTCCTCGGCAGGCTCGGAGGTGAGGAAACTGTTATGCGCATAGGCCATCGAATCGAGCTGTTTCTTGATCGCGTCAATGACGTCGCGGTCGCCATGCCCCAGACAAGAGACCGCCGCGCCACCCGATCCGTCCAGATATCGCCTGCCGTTCCTGTCGGCCAGATACATGCCGTCGCAGCTCAGGCCTACGGGCGGTAAGGCATTGGAATTTCTTGGGAAAACACGTGTCATGAAGATGTGCCCTCTGCGTAGTTCCGCGATCATCCACTTTTCGCGCCAGATTATCCATAGGTAGTTACGCGCATAGACAGCCAGCCTGCGGGCTGAGACGCTGAGTGTGCATATCGGTTCAAGCCATCCGATCTCGTTTACAGATGCACGCCCCCTGTTTGACATCGCAGGGCGGTTCGGTGGGGGCCACGCAAACAAAAACAACTGGGAGAGAACCATGTTCCATCAGAAATTTACCATCACGGCCGCCGCGGCCCTCACTCTGGCAGTGAGCGCTCCGGCTGTCATGGCGGAAGACTTCATCACCATCGGCACCGGCGGTGTGACCGGGGTGTATTACCCGACCGGCGGGGCGATTTGCCGTCTGGTCAACAAGGGTCGCAAAGAGCACGGCATCCGCTGCTCGGTCGAGTCCACCGGCGGGTCGGTCTACAATATCAACACCATCCGCGAAGGTGAGCTGGAGTTCGGTGTGGCCCAGTCTGACTGGCAGTACCACGCCTATAACGGCACCTCGAAATTCGAGGAAGCTGGCAAGTTCGAAGACCTGCGCGCCGTCTTCTCTGTCCATCCCGAGCCGTTTACCGTTGTGGCACGCGCCGATGCCGGTATCGCGACCTTCGATGACCTGAAGGGCAAGCGCGTCAATATCGGTAACCCCGGTTCAGGCCAGCGCGGCACGATGGAGGTGCTGCTGGAGGCAAAGGGCTGGACTACCGGCGATTTCGCATTGGCAACAGAGCTGAAAGCGGCCGAGCAATCGGCGGCGCTGTGTGACAACCAGATCGACGCGATGGTCTACACGGTTGGCCACCCATCCGGCTCTATTCAGGAAGCCACCACCGCCTGCGACTCC
>CALFWN010000191.1 GCA_937928335.1 uncultured Litoreibacter sp.
TCAGATATGATTGCATCCCTAAGCAATGATGTGGACGATGAGTTCCTAAAGACCGATATCTGCGTCATTGGCGCGGGGGTCGCGGGGCAGACTTTGGCTACGGCGCTGGCGGAAAAACGCCGGGATGTTTTGCTCGTTGAAAGCGGCGGCCGGGACTTCGATCCGATTGTCCAGAGTTTGGCACAGGGCGAGAATATCGGCGAAGATTATTATAGTCTGGAAAGTTCTCGTCTGAGACTTTTTGGCGGAACAGCCGCCATTTGGGGAGGACGTTGCGCAGAATTAGACCCTATCGATTTTAAGAAACGCCATTTTTTAAAATATAGTGGCTGGCCGATTTCCAAGGCAGATTTGGGTCCTTATTATGAAAGTGCATTTAAATCCCTCGGTTTGTTACGGCCGGGAGAGGGGCGCTTATGGAGTCAGATTGGGAAGACTCCTCCTGCGTTCTCGCTCGATAAGTTGGATGCCGACCTTTGGTGGAGATCGTACGCCGCCTGCTGCGCACAGACAACCTCAACGCCCTGCGCGGCACGTTGCTGGTGGTGCCCATCGTTAATGCGTTCGGCTTTCACAACCGCTCGCGCTATCTGCCCGACCGGCGCGACCTGAACCGCTGCTTTCCCGGCAGCGCGGGCGGGTCACTGGCCTCAAGGATGGCGCATCTGTTTCTGCGCGAGGTGGTGGCACGCTGCGAGTTCGGCATTGACCTGCATTCCGCCGCAATCCACCGCACCAACCTGCCACAGATCCGCATCTCGCCCGACACCCCCGCCATTCTGGAGCGGGCCCGGATATTCGGGGCACCTGTGATCCTGACCTCCCCTTTGCGCGACGGCTCGCTGCGGGCGGCGGCACGCGATATCGGGGTGGACATGCTGCTATATGAGGCAGGCGAAGGGCTGCGATTTGACGAAATGTCAGTGCGCGCAGGCGTGGCTGGCATCCTGCGTGTGATGCTGAGCATGGGGGCATTGCCGGCCAAGGGCATCAGTCGCGCGAAAGCCACACCGATCCTGTGCTCATCGTCAAAATGGGTCCGCACCCCGGCAGGCGGCCTGCTGCGCACCTTCAAGGAGGGCGGAGAGGTCGTGGCCGAGGGCGATCTGCTGGCCGCCATCTGCGACCCGTTTGGCGATGAAGAGTTGGAAATACTGGCCGATGTTCCGGGCATCATCGTAGGCCGGGCCGTGATGCCCTTGGCCAATGAGGGTGACGCGGTATATCACATCGCCAAGGTTGCCTCCGCCTCCAAGGCCGAGACGGCGGTGGAAGATTTGACAGCCCAGCTGGAAGCCGACCCGCTCTTTGACGAGGACGAGATTATTTAGCCGACCGCGCTCAAGGCGTCGCGTTAAACACGAACAGCCGCTGCCCGCCGATGGCGTATCCGTTGATCAGCTCAGCGGCTTTTGGAGAGGTCAGCCAGTCTTCCAACCTCGCCGCCGCCGCCGCTTTCACGTGGTCATGGCGCGCCGGGTTGACCGGCAGATAGGCATATTGGTTGAACAATACCGGGTCGCCCGAGAACAGCAGCGCCAGCCCGCCCTTATTGCCGAAATTCAGCCAGCTGGCGCGGTCTGACAGGATATAGGCGTCCAGACCAGATGCGGTGTTGAGGCTCGCCCCCATCCCCGCGCCCACAGCCTTGTACCAGGGCCCGAAACCATCGGGCTGCTGACCTGCGGCGGCCCAGAGCGCCAGCTCTTTCTTATGGGTGCCGCTGTCATCGCCACGGCTGACGAAATTGCGCTCGCCTTGAGCAATTGCGGTGAGTGCTGTGGCCGCATCCGTGGCGGAGACGATCCCGACCGGGTCCGCGGCGGGGCCGATCAGCACGAAGTCATTATACATGATCTCGCGGCGATGGCTCCCATAGCCCTCGCCGACAAAGGCCTCCTCCGCCGCCTTTGAATGGACCAGAATGGCGTCGACATCACCCGCCTGCCCCAAGCGCAACGCCTGACCGGTGCCCACCACCAACAGCTGCACCTCGAGCCCGGTATCTTGAGCAATCACCGGCAGCAGCACATCCGAGAGCCCCGAATTGTGAAAGCTGGTCGTCACGGCAAGCTTCATTGTCTCCGCCTGCAGGTGAGACGTCATGAGCATCACGGCAGCAGCAAGGGCGCGGATCATTCGACGATATCTCCTTCCAGAAAGGCTTTGGCTTCAGACGTGCGCGGTGTTGCGAAAAACGCAGACGCCTCCCCCTGCTCATGTAATCTGCCATGCAGCAAAAACACCAGATCGCTGGCCAGACGGCGGGCCTGCCCAAGGTCATGGGTGGTCATGATGATCCGGGTTCCCGCCGCCTGCGCGTCCTGCAACAGCGCCTCGATCTCGCGGGTGGAGCGACCATCGAGATTGGCGCAAGGCTCGTCGAGAAACAACACCTGAGGGCTGCGGATCAGGGCGCGGCCCAGCGCCAGTTTCTGCCGCTCCCCGCCCGACAGGCGCGGCGCGGGCCGGTCAAGCGCCTCCTCCAGCCCGATGCGCCGCGCCCAGTCGGTGACCTTGGATGCGATGGCGGCCTTGTCCTCCCCCAGCAGCTGCAACGGGTAGGCGAGATTCTGGCGCACGGAGCGGCGCAGCATGATCGGGCTTTGAAACACATAGGCCTGCATCTGGCGCGCCTGCGCATCCGGCACCGACCAGGCCACCACGCCTTTCGACAGCCGTTCTACCCCGTGGAGCACCTTCAAAAGCGTGGTCTTGCCCGCGCCATTCGGGCCCAGAACAATGGTGAAACCAGTGCCGGACAGCGCCAGATCAATTGGTCCCAGAATGGGTTTGCCGCGCCGTTTGACCAAGGCATCCTTGAGGCTGACGCTGGGATATGGCTCTACCATGTGCCCTCCCGTTCCGTGCGCGACAGCGCGTGGATGGCGAAATTGACCAACAACGCCAGTGCGATCAGCACGAAGCCGAGCCCCAGGGCCAATGCAAAATCCCCCTTGCCGGTTTCGAGCGCAATGGCCGTGGTCAGGACGCGGGTGGCATGGTCGATATTGCCGCCCACGATCATGATCGCGCCCACCTCGCCAATGGCCCGGCCAAAGCCCGCCAGCGCCGCCGTCAGAAGCGTGCGCCTGCCGTCCCAGATCAGGGTCGCGATGCGCTGCCGCTTGCTTGTGTTGAGCGAGATCAGCAGGTCGTGATACTCCGCCCATAGCTCGCGCATCGCCTGATGAGTAATGGAGGCGATCAGCGGCGTGATAATGATCACCTGCGCAATGATCATGGCGGTGGGCGTGAACAACAGCCCCAGCACCCCGAACGGGCCGGAGCGCGACAGCATAAGGTAGACGATCAGCCCGACCACCACCGGCGGCAGCCCCATCAGCGCATTGAGCGTGGCGATGGTGGCGCGGCGATATCGGAACCGGCGGATGGCAAGCCATGTGCCAAAAGGCAGCGCGATCAGCGAGGCTATGACAAGCGCCGACAGGCTGACCTGCAACGAGCGCAGCGTGATCTCCACCAGATCCGCGTCGAGCGTCACAATCAGCCGGAACGCCGCCTGTATGCCCGCCCATATCTCGTTCATTGCTGGCGGTCCTAACCGGCTCGTTCGGGATCAGTTGTCAAGACGCACGGCCGGGCCGGTGGCCCGATCCTGGCTGGAGAACCCGGCTTGCGACAGATAGATGTTCGACCCGACCGCAATCAGGGCAATGGCCACAAAGGCTGCAAACATGGCTTTCATATCAGTTCTCCCCTTGCGCCGTGGCGGCACGTAGATACGCGATCAGGTCGTCCCGGTCCGACTGCTTGACGATGCGCTGCATCGGCATTTTCGTCCCCGGAATATAGTGATCCGGCCCTTCGTCAAACAAAGCATTGATCGTCTCCGCTGACCAGACAATTTCAGAGCCGGTCAGGATGTCGGAATAGCTATAGTCAGCAACAGTGCCCGCCCTGCGGCCAAACAGTTGATACAGGCTCGGCCCCGCCTTGCGCGCGCTGCCGCCCGTCAATGTGTGGCAGATGGAGCATTTGCGCTTAAATTGCCGCTCCCCGTTGGGCAGCGTGTCGGGGTCTTCAAGAAAACTGCGTGTGGCCCCCGACATCGGCCCGTGCCGGTCCATCGTGGCCACGGGCCAGGAATACATGATATCCTCGATCCCGCCTGCATGGATGTTCTGCCCGTCGGGGGAGAATGCCAGCGCCCAGATCGGCCCGCGCTGCGTGGCGCGGAAATCATGGCTGATGCGCATCAGGGCCGTGTCGATCACCATGATGAACCCCTCCCCGTCGCCCACGGCCAACTGGCCTTGCTGGGGGTCAAAGGCCATTGCCAGGATCGGGCGGCGGTCAAGCGTGAAATCGGCCAGCTCCTCCCCGGTTTCGAGGTCGATAACCCTTGTGCCGCCATCCACTGCACCATAGGCAAGCCAGCCATCTTGCTCGTTCAGGACCAGCTCATTGACCCCGAAGCCATGTTTCACCAGCGGGCGGCTGCTGCCGTCCTTGCTCAGGTCCCAGACCCGCACCGACCCGTCGGCGGAGGCGGAGTATATCTTGCTTGCATCGCGGCTGATCGCCACCGCGTTGACACCGCCCTTATGCCCCGTCAGGAACTCAGCGCGGTAGCGCTGGGACAGGTTCTCACCGCTCTCATTCGGCTCGGGATACCAAAGCCCGATGGTCGCGTCCCAGCTTGCGCTGACCAGAAACGCCCCGCCGGGGGAGACCGCCAGATCAGTGACCTTCGCCTGATGGCTGCCAATCTCGACAGGGGCAGCGTCATCCGTGCTGCGCCCCCGGATCACAAAATCATCACCCGCAGCAAAAACAATCCCGGGAAAGGGATGAACAACGGTGTTGACCGCCGCCCGGCTTCCCTCAAGCCAGATGGGCGCGCCGTCGCGCCACAGACCCACCGAGTTGTCGAAACTCGCGGTCGCAATCTGGCCATCCGGCGCAACCGCAATATCCATGATCGGGCCGCCATGACCTTTGAGAGTAAAGAACTCCTGCGCATTGCCCGGAGCAACCGGACCGGTCGCCATGACCGCTATGAGCAGCGCGCGCCACATCTATTCGGCGGGGGTGGCGCTTTCGGGGGCGTTCCTGGCCTTGGCCAGCTCTTCCTCCGCCCAGATCGAATGATGCTCGCGCGCCCATTGCTCTTCGACCTCGCCCGAGCCCATTGCGTCATAGGCCCCTTCCATCCCGACAGTGCCGATATAGATATGGGCAAAGATAATCGCGATGAGCACAAAGCTGACAATGGCGTGCCACAGCTGGGCATATTGCATCTCTTCATGGGGCGCGAGGGTCTCGCGCAGCTGTCCCAGGCCAAGGGCCTCCGAGATGCCAAAGCTGTTCATCTTGGCAAAACTGGCCGCGAACATGTTGATCTCGAAGGGAAAGAGCAGCGCCAGACCGGACAGGGAGATCGAGCTGCCCAGCACAATCACAGACCAGAAAATCAGCTTTTGCCCGGCATTGAACTTCTTTGCCGGCGGGTGGTCATCCGAGAAGATGCCCCCACCCTTGCGCAGCCAATGCAGGTCGGTGCGGTCCGGCAGATTGTGCAGAACCCACATCACGAAAACCATGACCAGACCCAGCATAAACGCCCAGGACACGTTGTTATGGACCCATTTCGACCCCAGCGCGAGGACCGAGAAACTTTCATGCCCAAAGGCAGGGATCAGCACCTTGCGCCCGAAAAGCGATACCAGCCCGGTGAGACCCAGCAAAATGAAAGAGCCCGCCAGAAGCCAATGGCCAAAGCGCTCGATGGCTTTGAAGCGGGTAAGCGTGCGCCCGGTTTTTTCGCCGTCAATCCTGATGCGCCCCCGGATCAGCAGGAAGATCGCCAACAGGGCGACCGTGAGAAACAGCAGATAGCCGCCATATTCCAGAAGCGGCCCCTCGCGGAACCGCAGCCATTTCATGCCGCCATCCTGAATCAGCGTTGTTGCCGCAGGCCCGTTATTGGATGCGGTGACATCGGCCGAGCCGAACCGCAGCCCGCGCCACAATTCCGGGTCCGACGCCCCTCCCAATGTCCCGAGCTGGCTGGCAATGCCAGCCGCGCTATCCGGGTCACCCGTGGCCTCGCTGCGGAAACTGTTATCGACCTCCTCGCCGCGTTGCCGCGCCATGATGTCTTCCAGCGTCTGCGCGCCGCCCGTGGCCTCCCGGTCGGGTGTATTCGCGTCCTGCGCATATGCGGTTGCCACAAAGGTCACGGTCAGCATCAAAGCAAGCAAGCCACGCAGCATGTTCAGTCCTCGCATATTCCATTCGGACAAAAGGGCGACCCGACAGGATCGCCCTTTCTGTTCACTTGGCCAGATCAGGCGAACTACCCGTCCTGGCGGCCATAGGCCGATCCCCAGCCCCAAGCGCCAGAGCCAAAACCACGCGCAACCACACGCTCGCGGTAGATGCCCGAGACGATATCACCGTCACCTGCCAGCAGCGCCTTGGTGGCACACATCTCGGCGCAGATCGGCAATTTGCCCTCCGCGATCCGGTTGCGGCCATATTTCTGGAACTCGGCTGTGGAGTGGTTTTCCTCCGGGCCACCGGCGCAGAAGGTACATTTGTCCATCTTGCCACGTGAGCCGAAATTGGCGGCTTGCGGGAATTGCGGCGCACCAAACGGGCACGCGTAGAAGCAATATCCACACCCGATGCAGAGGTCCTTGGAGTGCAGAACCACCCCTTCCTCATTCTGGTAAAAGCAGTCCACAGGGCAGACCGCCATACAAGGTGCATCCGAACAGTGCATACAGGCCACCGAGATCGACCGTTCTCCGGGTGAGCCGTCATTGATCGTGACGACTTTCCGGCGGTTGATGCCCCACGGCACCTCATGCTCGTTCTTACAGGCAGTGACGCAAGCGTTGCATTCGATGCAGCGTTCGGCGTCGACGAGAAACTTTGCTCTTGCCATGTCTTGGTCCTCCTTACGCTATCGAGATTTTGCAGAGAGTGGCTTTCGTCTCCTGCATCTGGGTGACTGAATCGTAGCCATAGGTCTGCGCGGTGTTCGAGCTTTCGCCCAGCACATAAGGGTCCGCGCCGTCGGGGTATTTGTCCCTTCGGTCCTCGCCCTCCAGATGGCCGCCAAAGTGGAACGGCATGAAGGCCACGCCTTCGCCGACCCGCTCGGTCACCATCGCCATCACCTTGACCTTGGAGCCTTCGGCACCCTCGACCCAAACCTGCTCGCCATCCCGGATGCCCAGATTATTGGCGTCGCGGGTGTTGATCTCGACGAACATGTCCTGCTGCAACTCGGCCAGCCACGGGTTGGACCGGCTCTCGTCGCCGCCACCCTCATATTCGACCAGACGACCCGATGTCAGGATCATTGGATAATCCTTCGAGAAGTCGTTTTTCTGGATCGAGGCATACATGGTCGGCAGCCGGTAGAACTTCCGATCCTCATATGTCGGGTAGTCGGCCACAAGGTCGCGGCGATTGGTATAGAGCGGCTCGCGGTGGATCGGCACCGGGTCGGGGAAGGTCCAGACCACGGCGCGGGCTTTGGCATTGCCAAAGGGCGCACATTCATGCGCAATCGCAACCCGCTGGATGCCGCCCGAAAGGTCGGTCTTCCAGTTGGTCTTTGGCCCGGCGATACCGTCAATAACCGCGCGTTCCTCCGCCGTCAGCTCGCTGTCCCAACCCAGATCCATCAGCATCTGCATGGTGAATTCGGGATATCCGTCCTGAATATCGGAATCCAGTGAGGCAACGCCTTCAGCCAGCAAATTGTCGCCGTCACGCTCCACCCCAAAGCGGGCACGGAAGGTCAGCCCCCCCTCGGAGACACGTTTGGACATGTCATACAGGTTCGGCGTGCCCGGATGCTTCATCTCAGCGGTGCCCCATGACGGCCAGGGCAGGCCGTAATAGTCACCATCCGCAGGCCCGCCCACCGCTTGCAGCGTGGTGCGGTCGAACGTGTGCTGGTTGGCCATGTGCATCTTGATGCGGTCCGGGTCCTGGCCGGTATAGCCAATGGTCCACATCCCCCTGTTGAACTCACGCGTGATGGTTTCAACAACCGGGGTCTCCGCATCATCCATCTCGATATTTCGGAAGAAGCGGTCCGCCCAGCCAAACTTGTTGGCGAACTTGGCCATGATGACCTCGTCGGGCAGGCTCTCAAAGAGCGGATCGACAACCTTGTCGCGCCATTGGAACGACCGGTTCGAGGCCGTGACCGAGCCGCGGGTCTCGAACTGCGTGCAGGCCGGCAACAGATAAACGCCGTCATCGCGGTCCTGCAACGCCGCAGAGACGGTTGGATATGGGTCCACGACGACCAGCATATCAAGCTGCTCCATCGCGGTTTTCATTTCCTTCATCCGGGTCAGCGAGTTCGGCGCATGGCCCCAGAACACCATTGCCCGCACCTTGTTGGGGTTGTCCATATTGTCGGGGTCCTCAAGGACACCGTCGATCCAGCGCGACACCGGGATGCCGGTCTCGTTCATCAACGGTTTGTCCTTGCCGTCAGCCCCCTTGGCCACGGCAAACTGGCCTTTCAACCAGTCAAGATCCTCCTCCCACACGCGGGCCCAATGGCCCCATGCCCCGTCTGACAGGCCGTAATAGCCCGGCAATGTGTGCGACAGAACGCCCAGATCGGTGGCACCTTGCACATTGTCATGGCCACGGAAGATGTTTGTGCCACCCCCGCTGGTTCCCATATTGCCCAGAGCCAGTTGCAACACCGAGTAGGCTCGCGTGTTGTTGTTGCCATTGGTGTGCTGGGTGCCGCCCATGCACCAGATCACGGTGCCGGGGCGGTTATTGGCCATCGTGCGCGCAACGCGCTTGAGCTGGGAGCCCGGCGCGCCAGTGACGCGCTCGACCTCTTCGGGGGTCCACTTGGCCACCTCTTCCTTGATCTGGTCCATCCCCCAGACACGGGTGCGGATGAACTCCTGATCCTCCCAGCCATTGTCGAAGATGTGCCACAAGATGCCCCAGACCAGCGCCACGTCAGTCCCCGGGCGGAAGCGCACATACTCATCAGCATGGGCCGCCGTGCGGGTGAAGCGCGGGTCGCACACAATCACGGGCGCGTTGTTTTGCTCCTTCGCCCGCAGCAGGTGCAGCAGGGAAACAGGGTGCGCCTCGGCGGGGTTGCCGCCGATGATGAAGATCGACCGGGAGTTGTGGATGTCGTTATAGCTGTTGGTCATGGCGCCGTAGCCCCATGTATTGGCCACCCCGGCCACGGTGGTCGAGTGGCAAATCCGCGCCTGATGGTCCACATTATTGGTGCCCCAATAGGCGGCAAATTTGCGGAACAGGTAGGCCTGCTCGTTATTATGCTTCGCCGAGCCCAGCCAGTAGACCGAATCCGGCCCGCTTTCCTCGCGGATGTTCATCATGCCATCGCCGATCTCGTCGATGGCCTGCTCCCAGCTGATGCGCTTCCATTCCCCGCCCTCTTTCTTCATCGGGTACTTGAGGCGGCGCTCGCCGTGGGCGTGTTCACGCACCGCAGCCCCTTTCGCGCAATGCGCGCCAAGGTTGAACGGGCTGTCCCAGCCGGGCTCTTGCCCTGTCCAGACGCCGTTGCTCACCTCCGCCACAACGGTACATCCGACCGAGCAGTGGGTGCAGACAGATTTGATCGTCTCGACCGCGCCATTGGCCGCCGTCTGGGCCGTGGCCTGCGTCACCGAGCCGCCGGTGGCCGATATCGCGGCAAGGCCACCAATGGCCAGCCCGGAGCCGCGCAGGAATGAGCGGCGGTCTACAGATTTTTCAGCGATATCGGATAGTATGCCGGTCCGCTGGGGGCGTCGCGCAACCCCGTTGGTCTTTTTCCTAAGCATTTTAGTCCTCCCTTGCGTGCTTGGGGCCATCCCCTTGCGAGCTTGGTTTTCGTTGATCCTCAGACTGTCGGGCGTCACGCAACCGGTCGTCTGCGGCAGTCTATGACCTCACCCTAGAAGCGGGCGCTGTCGAGATAGGCGCGGGTATGCGCGGTGTCCTGCATCTTGTCGGATGTAAGGTCTGCAGGTCGCGCCTCAGCCTGTGTGGTGCCGGTGGCCAGTGCCACAGCAGCGACCGGCGCGGTGGTTCCCGCCAGTTTCAGAAAATCGCGGCGGCTGGCGCCTTCGGTCTTCCCAGTTCCTTTTGTCTTCGGCATGGGATGTCTCCCTCCCTTGTTGTCGGCGGGCATCCCCGCCGGTTTCATCGCCAGACGCTATCCGGCGGTCATTCTGAACGCCTCACGCTCAATCTCCATAAAGGTTTTGCCCACGCTCCCGATCGAGGCGTAGAGGACCGAGTTCTTCGCAGCCTCCAGATCGGAATAGAAATGCCCCGCCCAGGGGCTGATATGTTTGCTGAAGAACGTCTTCTGGTCGTCCAGCGACGCAGGCAGGCCGAACCGGCCCACGATCATGCCGCCCATCATCTCCATCAGGGAGGCGATATTATCCTCGGGCTCATAGACATTTTGCGCCCGTGTCATGCCACGTGTCGCCATATCCGTGCGCAGGGTTGCCAGCGGCTTTTCATTCAGAAACCCCGTCAGGTAATAGCTGGCATAGGGCAGCAATTCGCCACGCCCCAGCCCTATGAACAGCGCGTTGAACTCGCTTTCCACCGTCTTGGGCTTGGTGGCTCTGGCCACCCGCGCCAGCCCGGCGATGGCCGTGCCAAGCGTGCTGTCATCCCCGCTCAGGCCCGCGCATTGGTCGAGCAAAACCTGATCCGGTGGCCCGGACAGCATCAGGCCCAGAAAATTATAAAGATCCGCGCGCAGGCGGTCCTCGGAGGCAATCTTGATGTCTTCAGCAACACTCACGCGGCGGCCCCCTCTGTGGTGAACTTCATCCGGCGCGGCGTTGGGGCGGCGTAGATTTCCGGCGCTTCATCATCGATCTCCTGAGGGGCTTCCAAGGCCTCGGCGTCGGGCGCATCGGGCGCATCGGGCGCGGCATCCTGGTCAACCGCCGCGACAAGTACCTCTTCCTCAGCTTCCTCAATGACCTCTTCTTCCAACACAGAAGGATCAACGGGGTTTTCGCGCTCTTCCGCGTGCCGGGCCATTTCCTCCACATGTTTCATCATGCCTTTGCCGACCTGATAGGCGGTCTGCATATTCTCGATGACC